>NZ_RAWN01000037.1:0-59524 GCF_003668895.1 Corallococcus sp. AB045 | reverse complement strand
CGGAACCTCCGCGTCCCACGCGACGGGACCTCACGGTCGACGCGGCGAGCGTCCCGTGCCTGGAGGACCACCTCGTCCGAGGCACGCCCACCCTGCCCGGCGCCTGGGCCCTGGACCTGATGTTCCAGGCGGCCCTGGACGACACCCGCCCCGAGCTGCGCACCGTCACCATCGAGGACGTGCGCTTCTCCCGCTTCATCCGCGTGAAGCCCGGAGGCCAGCAGTCCCTGCGCGCCGAATGCACTCCGCTGACCGACACTCCAGGCCAGCACAGCGTGCAGGTGAAGCTCACCGGGGACATCGTCCATGCCTCCGGCGTGGTGCTGGAGCGCGACCTCGTCTACGCCGAGGCCCGCTTCACGCTGACGGCGGAACCGCCCCGGCCCCCACCCCGGCTGGAGGCCGCCCACGCTTCGGGCCACGGCCTGTCCGTGCACGACCCGCACTGCGCCACGGGCTCCCCCATCGAGCTGCGCAGGATGTTCGACTGCCTGGAGGAGATCCGCCTGGAGGAGGACGCCCGCTTCGCGCGGCTCGGGCTGCCGGAGTCACCTCGGCAAGCGGGCCACGGCGTTCCGGCGCTCGTGCTGGACGCGGCCCTGCGTCTGAGCGCGATGCACGTGGAGGGCGTGTCGAATGATGTGTTCGCTCCCGTGGGCGTCCAACGGGCCACGTTCGACCGGGACCTGGTGGCGCACGACTCCAGGGCTCCTCGCCGCCTCACGCTGAAGTCGCTCGCCCCTCGCGTGGAGGGTGACCTGCTCCAGTGCGGCACGGTGGCGGCCCATGACGAAGCCGGCCGCCTGCGGATGCTCGTCGAAGGCGGCATCGCCCGCCCCATGGCTTGAACCCCCTTCCCGCTCAGGCAACCGCCATGACTGACTTCTCTTCGTCCCTTCCCATGCCCCCGGATGACGCCAAGCGGCTCCGCTCGGAGCTGCGCCGCGTGCTGCCACCGGAGGCCTTCGAACGACAACCCCTGCGCGGCATCGTCGCGCTCTGCCTGGTGCCGGTGGAGGCGGCGCTCATCTGGGTGCTCGGCACCTGGACGCTGCCCCACTGGGCGTGTCTGCTCATCGCCTTCGCGCTGGGCCAGCTCATCACCGCCGTGGGGCTCGCCGCGCATGAAGCCCTGCACCACTCGGTGTTCCACAGCCGCAAGTGGGAGAGCCTGCTGGGCTGGGTGGGCTTCGCGCCCTTCCTGGTGACACCGGGCAACTGGAGGGCCTGGCACGTCCAGGCCCACCACAGCGCCGCCAACGTCCTCGTGAGAGATCCGGACATCCTCCCGCGCAGGACGGACTGGCACACCCAGGGGTTCGCGAAGCTGTTCCACGCCATGTCCCCCGGCTCCGGACACTGGCTGAGCTTCATCAGCTTCAGCGTCTTCTTCACCGCGCAGGGCCAGGCCTTCCTATGGCACCACTGCCGGCTGCCCGCGTTCCAACACGTGCACCTGCACCGGGCCCGGGAGCGAGTGCTCACGGTGCTCGTCACCGTGGGCTGGGTGGCGCTCGGGTGGGTCCTGGGCCCCAGGGCCGCGTTCTATGCGCTGGTGCTCCCGCTGCTCATCGGGAACGTCACGCTGATGATCTACATCGCCACCAACCACTGGATGCAGCCCGCGGCGGAGGAGACGGACAACCCCTTCGTGAACACCGCCAGCGTGGAGACGCACCCGCTGATGAACTGGATGCACTTCAACTTCAGCTACCACCAGGAGCACCACATCTTCCCGGCGCAGAGCCCGAAGTACGCCCCGCTCCTGCGCAAGCACCTGAGAGAGATGAGCCCGCGGGCATCCATCGTCTATCCGCACCTGCACGCCCTGCGCACGCTGTACCGGCGCCCGGCGCTATACTCCGCGGATGGCCAGTCACTGATGGGCCGGGATGGAACGCCGGAAGTGAGCACCACGGAGCTGCGACGACAGCTCGAAGCCACCTGAGAGGACTCACCCGCCTGGACGCCCGCTCGGTGGGCGGGCGTCCGGGTTGGCCCCACTCCGACAGGCAAGGGCTCACCACGCGCCGCGGCATCCCCACCCTTCCGCCAACGGAGGAAATGGATGCTCACGGAGTCGGTGTCAGGCGGTCCCCGGACGGAGGCGCTTCACGAAGCGAAGGTGGAGGCCATCGCCCGGCAGTTGCGGCAGCGGAAGGGAAAGGGGCCCGCGTCCTTCAAGAAGAAGTCCCCGCCCCACAGTGTCCCCAAGCGGTTCGACTCCCGGCGCCGCGACGAGAAGGTGGACCTGGGCGACCTGGACGCCATCCTCGACATCGACCCCGTGGGGATGACCTGCACCGCCGAGCCCGCCGCTACCTTCGACGCGGTGGTGCGAGCGACGCTGCCGCATGGGCTCGTCCCGTTCATCGTCCCCGAGCACAAGACCATCACGCTCGGGGGCGCCATCGCGGGGTGCTCCATCGAGTCCATGTCCTTCCGCCAGGGCGGCTTCCACGACACGTGTCTGGAGTACGAGGTCATCACCGCGAAGGGAGACGTGCTGCGCTGCTCACCGAAGGAGGATCCACTCCTCTTCCAGATGATGCACGGCTCGTTCGGGACGCTGGGCATCCTGTCCAAGGTGCGCTTCAAGCTCACGCGAGCAGCGCCCTATGTCCGGGTGACGAACGAGACGCATTCCACGCTGGAGTCCTTCCAGCAAGGCATCTGGCACCACTTCCAGGAGCCGGGCGCGGACTATCTGGATGGGCAGATCTTCTCTCCCACGAAGCACGTGCTCTGCGTGGGCCACTTCGTGGACCGGGCGCCGTACGTGAACCGCTACGAATGGCTCACCGCGTACTGCGAGACCATCCCGCGACGGAGCGAGGACTACCTCACGACGTATGACTATCTCTTCCGCTACAACCGGGGCGTCACGCACGCCCGGCCGCAAAACCTGCTCGCGAGGGCGCTGTTCGGAAAGCTCATCCACTCCGACAGCGTGCTGAGGACCGCCAACCGCTTCACCCAGCTTCTGCCGAAGAAGGACCCGCCAGTCATCGTGGACGTGTTCATCCCCTTCTCGCGCTCGGCGGACTTCATGGACTGGTACCACCGCGAGATGCGGCACTACCCCGTCTGGTGCGTGCCCTTCCGGCGGGCGCGCGACTACGAATGGCTGACACCGGACTGGTGGGCCGGAATGAACGACCCGCTGTTCCTGGACCTGGCCGTGTACGGCATGCCGCAGCCACCGGGCCGCAACGTCTACAAGGAGCTGGAGGACGAGCTCCAGCGCGTCAAAGGCACCAAGACGCTCATCTCCTACAACTACTACGACGAGGAGACCTTCTGGAGCATCTGGAACCGCGAGACGTACCAGGCCGTGAAGCAGCGCACGGACCCGGACAACCTCTTCCGGGACCTGTATGTGAAGACGTGCAAGGCGGCGCTCGGCCTGGAGTCAACGCGGGCCGGATAGCCTTCAGCCGATCTCCGTCCGCAGGCTCAGCGGACCGGCGGGGACGCCCACGTCGTGGAGCGCGGGGTCGTCCTTCTCCGTCTGCCAAGCGTTGGCTTCCGTCACGGTCTTGCCGGTCGCCTCGTTGGTGATGGACATCTTGCCGTTGTGACCCGCGGGGGCAATCTGGCTGGTGTCGAAGCCGCTCCAACCCGTGCCGGAGTTCGCGAACGTGGCCTCACCCCACGTCTGACCGGAGTTCGCGCCGGGCTTCGCCGTGCCGTCCTTCGACGCGGCCCACGCCACGCTGGTGTTGTTGTCGAACGCCACCACCTGCGACTGGCCGGGCTGGAGCGTGAACGTCTTGGGCGTGCTCTTGTCGAAGTTCTGCCCGTCGTTCGGGTTCCCGTTCTCGCCCGTCTTGTTCCAGAGCGTGATGGTCTGCGGCTCGTTGGTCTTGTTGGTGAAGGTGTTCGTGTACTTGAACTGGCCCTTCTGGCTCTCGTCGATGAGCTGCATGTTGCTGTTGTAGGGCGACCCGACGTTGTTCTTCGCGAGCCACGGCGCGTTCGCGGGCGCGGGCTCCGTGGAGCCGGCGGACGGAGGGCCGAAGCCGGGGCCCGCGTCACTGTTGTACGTGGGGTGCGCCGGAGCGGCCGCGCTGGAAGCCGGAGCCGCGCCCTGGGCCATCGGAGCAGAGGGGGCCGCCGCGGACGGACCCGCGGACGAGGAGGCCGCCGGAGCCGCGGACGCCGCCGGCCCCTCGAAGGTGGAGGCCGAAAACGCGGAAGCCGCCTTCTGCGCCGGGGCCGCGCCGCCCACGCTGCCCACCGCGGACGCGGCCCCCTCGGCGCCCTGGCCCAGGCCCGCGGGTGACTGCGTCTGGAGCATCTTCACCAGCTGCGAGAGCTGGCTCGCCAGCTGCGACAGCTGCTTCTCGAAGTCCCCGCCGGAAGCGCCGCCCAGCCGGCTCGGGCCCGCCTCGAAGGAGTCGGTCATGAGCATCCGGCGCAGGTCGTTCCGGGGCTGCTGCGCCGAAGCCCCCACCACACCCTGAGCCGAAGCGGCGGCCGGCTTGAGCTGGGAGATGCTCGAGGAAGGCTGGAAGGAGGACGCGCGGTTCAGGGAGGAGATGGACATGCCGGGACCCAAAAGCAGGACGCATGCCAGCCCCCAGGCTCCGTGAAATCAATCACTTGGGCCGAGCGATCCCCGCTCGTCGCGATGACGCCATTCACCAGCTGATGTCCCGAGTCACCAGTGCGCTTCAGCCAGCGAGGGCCGCGAAGACGTCCCGAAGGCCCGCGATGAGCGCGTCGCCGGGGTACGGCTCGCCCAGCGGACCCAGGGCGTCGCGCAGCCCTGCGAAGAGCGCGTGGACGTGCTGGGGCTTGTCGCCGTCCCAGTCCAGGTGCCGGGCGATCTCCCGGCTCTGCACCCGGAACTTCTCCAGCGACTCCTCGTAGGGCGCCGCCGTGGGGATGTTGATGCGCAGCAGCAGCGCCAGCAGCGCGAGGAGCTCCGCGAAGTCGTAGCGGTCCGACTTCGCGTCGTAGAAGGACTCCAGGCGAACGGTCTCCGGCTTGAACCAGTAGCCGATATAGGCCGCCGCCTTCTCGCGGCTGCGCTCCACGTCCACCTGGAGCTGGCCGTGCAGCTCCGGATCCACGTGCGTCACCAGCGACCTGAGGACCGTGGCCTTGCTCAAGGTCGTGCTGTCGAAGCGCCGCGTCGGCAGCGTGCGCAGCGGCGTTCCCTCGAAGGTGAGCACCTCCAGCTTCGGCAGCCGCGTGAGGACCTCCGGGAAGTCGAACATGAGCTTCACCTGCCGCCAGCTCCCGAAGGCCAGCCGGACGTAGGCGTGGGGGTTGTTGACCAGATTCACCCGCCGCAGCTCGACGCATCCGGCCAGTGACTCCGGCAGCCGCCAGAGGCAGTTGGACTCCAGGTCCAGGACCCGCAGCTTCTTGAGCTCGCCGATGGACTCCGGCAGCTCCAACAGGCGATTGCCGCGCAGGTCCAGCTCGCGCAGCTCCGTGAGCTGCCCCAGCTCTTCCGGGAGCGCGCGGAGGTTGTTGCGGCGGAGGTTGAGCTTCTCCAGCTTGCGGAACAGGAAGAGCTCCTCCGGCAGGGACGTGAGCCCCTTGTCCTCCAGCGTGAGGCTCTTGACCTTGTCGGGCTCCGAGATCTTCTTCGCGACGAGCTGACGGAACGCCTCCCGGATGCTGGTGAACGCGTCGCGAGCGACGGGCTTGCCCGCCGCCAGCCGGGCCCGCACCTTCTCCAGATCGACGCGGCCGTCCCTCACCACCGCCGGGACGAAGACGCCCTTCCCTTCGTAGGGGTCCTTCACGTCCTCCACCCCGCCAGCCACCGCGAACACCTTCGAGTCCTGGCCCAGGTAGCGGTGCGCATCAACAGCGCCCGCCACCTTGAAGGAGTAATGCGAGGCAAGGGTGCGGGCCTTGAGGTTGCCGCCCACGGAGACGCTGCCATGGTTGTAGACCGCCACCAGGTCTTCAGTCGTCACGTCGCCGGAGACGTGAAGCCGAGCACCGCCGATGGCGATGCGCTTCGCGACGAGGTTGCCGTGCACCTGGAGGAACGGCCCGAAGTCGTTCTCCCAGTTGAGCACGCAGCCTTCGACGGTGAGGTCGCCTCGCACGATGAGGCCGGTGAACGGAGGCTCATCCTCGTCGTCCTGCGCGAAGATTCCCTGGTGGAAGTCCAGCCCCAGGTCGTAGGGCATGACGACATTCCCGTTGAGGACGAGCACGCGGTCCGAGTCATCCTCGCGATTGCCAGGGGCCTTCACCTCGTCGCGAACCTGGGACCAGGTGAGGATTTCGAACGGCAGGTCGCGGGCGGGCGACTTGGACGTCTTCTTCATGGGTCCGACCTCTACCCCATCCGGTCGGAAGCCGGCAGTGCCTTCGGTGCGCTCTCCCGGACCCGTTGAAGGGTGGAGTCCCAGAGCAGCGACCAGGCCTCGCGGTTTCCATCGAACCCGCCCTCGCGGATCCGCGCCGCCAGCTCGCGGTTCAGCTCCTCGAGCCCCCCTTCGCGATGGAGCAGGACCACCAGCGCCCCGCGTTCTTCCTGCTGAGGCTCGTCACCCGCGCGGAGTTGCCGCTCCGCGATGCCCATCGCGTTGGCGATCATCCGCGCCGCGTAGACCTTGTCCTCCGGCAGCCCGGGCAGCAGCTCCCGGAGCAGCACCTCGCGAGCAATCGCCAGCAGCGCGGCCCCGTCCGGCTGTTCACGCATTCCGTCCCCCCGTCATCGAAAGAAGTTCCAGCTCCAGCTCCGGCACGACATGCGCCGTCAGCGCCAGCTCCAGCGAAGGCTCCCGGCCGGAGACGTGCCGCTCGCCCTGCTGCAGGGCAATCACCGCCCACCGAGCGTGGGCGAAGACCTCCCAGTAGCGCACCGCCTCCCAATCCAGCCGCCGGCCACTCACGCGCGCATACCCCCGCGCCAGCGCCTCACGGGAGCCGATGCCTCCCGCCTCCTTGTCGAACTGGCCGAAGCGCCAGCACCGCGCGCAGAACCACCCGAGGTCCTCCAGCGGGTCCGACCACGCCGCGAACTCCCAATCCAGCACGGCCGTGAGCCCGGCTTCGTCCAGCATGTAATTGCCCGTGCGGAAATCCCGGTGCGTCAGCACCAGCTCCGGCGTCCGGGGCGCATGCCGCTCCAGCCAGCGGGTCCCCCACTCCAGCGCGGGGAACGCCGTGTGGTGGCCGTCCAGGAAGGATTGGAACTCCTTCACGCCTCGCAGCGCGGGTGACAGCGCCGGCACCGGGAGGAAGGACAGGGCCTCCACGGGAGGGCGGATGGCATGCAGCCGCGCCAGCTCCTCTCCCAGCCGCGCGGTCAGCACCTCGCGGTCTCCGCCCAGCTCCAGGTCCTTCACGATGCGATGGCCGACGGCGGTCCCCCGCGCCTTGCGCATCACGAAGAACGCCCGCCCGAGCACGGAGCCTTCTCCCAGCCACAGCGGCTCCGGCACCGTCACGCCCGCGCGGAAGGCCTCTCGCAGCAGGGCGAACTCCTGCGCACGGCCGTGCGACACGGAGACGCCTGACGCCGCGTCGGAGCGCAGCACGCACTCCAGCACGCCTTCATGCGGCCCTCCGCTCACCACCGCCGTCAGCAGCCAGTTCTCCTGGATGGCGCCTCCGGAGAGCAGGCGCGCATCGACGAGCCGCACCTCGCGGGCCTCCGCCTTCGTGGCCAGGAAGGACTCCAGCGCGTGCTTGTGTTCCTCGCGCATCGTCATCCCACTCCCCACCGGAAGAAGTCCGCGCCCTCCGCCAGGTAGGCACGCGACAGCACCATCTTGTGGATCTCACTGGCGCCATCCACCAACCGCGCCTGACGCGCGTACCGGTAGATCCATTCAACGAGCGTGTCCTTGGAGTAGCCACGCGCGCCCATCAACTGGATGGCCGTGTCCGCGGCCTTGTGCAGCGCATCCGCCACGTGGATCTTCGCGATGGAGATGTCCGTGCGCGCGAAGTCCCCCTGGTCCAGCTTCCAGGCCGCGCTCATGGTCAGCAGCCGCCCGATGTGGATGTCCTTCGCCGCGTCGCCCAGCATCCACTGCACGCCCTCATGCCGAGCCAGGGTCTCCCCGAAGCTCATCCGTCGCGAGACATAGCCGCCCGCCTCCTCCAGGCACCGCTTCGCCAATCCCAGCCAGCGCATGCAGTGCGTGAGGCGCGCCGTGCCCAGGCGGATCTGCGTCACCTTGAGGCCATCGCCCACGCCCAGCAGTCGCTGCTCGTCCGGGATGCGAAGCCCTTCGAAGACGAGCTCGCAATGCCCACCGTGCTCCTCGGGCCCCATGATGGGGATGCGCCGCTCGATGCGCCATCCAGGCTGGCTGGCGTCGAAGAGGAAGGCGGTCAGCCCCTTGCGCTCGTCATCGGAGGTGCGAGCCACCACGATGAAGTGCTGCGCGCCCTGGGCGCCGGTGATGAACCACTTACGGCCCGTGAGCACCCATTCGTCGCCCTGCCTCTCCGCCCGCGTGTAGGTGAGGGACGGATCGGAGCCGCAGCCATCGGGCTCCGTCATCGCGAAGGCGGAGCGCACCTTGCCGTCGATGATGGGCTGCAACCAGCGCTGCTTCAGCGCCTCCGTCGCGAGCACCTTCTCCAGGACGATCATGTTGCCGTCATCCGGAGGCGCGGCATTGAACATCACGGGTCCAAAGGGCGAACGGGCCGATTCCTCGTAACAGGCCGCCATGCCCACCACGCCCAGGCCCTGCCCTCCGCGCGCCTTCGGCATCTGGAAGGCCCAGAGCCCCTGCGCGCGGGCCAACTCACGCACCCGAGCCACCACCTCCTCGCGGAGGTTTTCGTGCGCGTCGAACGCATCCAACTGCTTCTCCAGCGGCAGCACATGCGTGGCCACGAACTCACGCACGCGCAGCCGGTACGCTTCGATTTCAGGGGAGAGCGAGAAGTCCATCAGGGGCTCCTGGAGAGGAAGGACTACAGGGTGGAGCAGAGGTGGCCACCATCCACTTCAATGACAGAACCGCTCATGTAGCTGCCGGCCTCCGACGCCAGCAGCAGCAGCGGCCCATCCAGCTCCCGCATGTGGCCCAGCCGCCGGAAGGGAATGCGAGCGAGCAGCTTCTGTCCCGCGTCCTTCCCGAAGAAGGTCCGGTTGAAGTCCGTCTCGATGTAGCCGGGAGCCAGCGCGTTCACGCGGATCCGATGCCGCGCCAGCTCGAACGCCATCGCCTTGGTGAGGTGGATCAACCCGGCCTTGGAGGCACAGTAGGGCGCCACCCCGCCGCCCACCCTCAGCCCCAGGATGGACGCGATGTGGATGATGCTGCCCGGTGTCTCGTGCTCCACCAGACGGCGCGCCACGGTCCTCGACACGAGATACGAACCCTTGAGGTTCGTATCGATGACCGTGTCCCAGTCCGCCTCCTCCACCTGGAGGAAGAAGCCCTCGCCGGACACGCCCGCGTTGTTCACCAGCACGTCCAGCACCCCACCCGCCAGCGCCTCCGCCTCCGCCACTGCCTCCTGCACGGACGCCGCGAGCGTCACGTCCATGGACACCGCATGGGCGCGCAGCCCCAGCTCCCGCAGCCGCTCCACCTCCGCGGCCAGCCGGTCCGAGCGCCGCGCCGCCAACACCACCTCCGCGCCCGCCCGCGCCAGCACCTCCGCGAAGTGCAAACCCAACCCTCCAGAGGCGCCCGTCACCAGCGCGCGGCGTCCCTCCAGGCCAAACGCATCCACACTCATGAACGGGCTCCAGGGCAGGCAATCGATGACGCGAAACGTCGAAAGACTCCGGGTGATGTCTGGCGATTCTTACTGTTGACGCCGCGCCAACAAGTCTCCACTATACCCATCACATGAGCCAGGATTTCCAACCATGAGCTACCAACACATCCGCGTTTCCTACGCGGACCGGGTCGCCAATGTGGAACTGCACCGGCCCGAAGCGCGCAATGGCTTCACCGTGCTCATGGCGGATGAACTGGCCGCCGCGCTCGCCGCCGCGGACGCGGATGAAGCGGTGCGGGTGGTCATCCTCTCTGGCGCGGGCAAGGACTTCTGCGTGGGGGCGGACCTCAGCGGTCAGTCCCTGGAGGTCACGAACACAGACATTCCCGGGGGCGCGTGGGTCGAACCCGCGACCCGCGTCGCGCGCCAGTTGTTCATGTTGAGAAAGCCAGTCATCGCCGCCATCCAGGGCGCGGCGGTGGGCGTGGGCTCCACGATGATCCTCCCCGCGGACTTCCGGCTCGCGGCCAGGAACAGCCGTTTCGGGTTTGTCTTCAGCCGGCGGGGCATCTACCCGGAAGCGGGCTCCTGCTGGTTCCTGCCACGACTGGTGGGCCTGGGCCGCGCGATGGACTGGATGGTGAGTGGCCGGCTCGTCCCGGCGGAGGAGGCACTCGGCGCGGGGCTCGTCCAATCCCTCCATGAACCCGAGGCCCTGGCCGCCGCCGCGCAGGCGCTAGCAAAGGAGCTGGTGGAGTCCACTGCGCCGGTGTCCGTGGCCGTCATCCGTCAGGCGCTCTACCGGATGAGCGCCCTCCCCTCGCCGGAGCCCGCGTTCGCCCTGGACAGCCAGCTCATCGCGAGCCTCGGAGAGAGCGCGGACGCGCTAGAAGGTGTCATGGCCTTCATGCAGAAGCGACCCGCGCGGTTCTCCCGGACGGTGACCCAAGACCTGCCCGCATTCCTCCCCTGGCAGGAGGCCCGGCGATGAGCGCCCTGGCCCCCCGCTGGAAGCGGCTGGAACCGGACGAGCGCCGGAAGCAGATCCTCGAGTGCGCCATGCGCCTGTTCGGCGAGCGCCCCTACGCGGACGTCTCCACCACCGACATCGCCAAGGAGGCGGGCGTCGCGCGGGGGCTCCTCAATCACTACTTCGGGCAGAAGCGGGATCTCTACCTGAAGGTCGTGAAGCGAATGCTGCTCATGCCCGGCATCGAAAAGAGCGTCCCCATGACCGGAACCCTGCGAGAGCGCGTGGAGCGCAGCGTCGAGTGGTACCTGGACACCGTGGCGACCCACGGCAAGACGTATCTGGCCGTCATCGGGAGCGGCAGCATTGGCGCGGATCCGGACGTCGATCGCATCATCGCCGAGGCGGACGACGTGGCCGCGTCGCGAACGCTCGAGTTCCTGGGGCTCAAGGCCGAGGTCGGCAACGATTCGCGGCAACGGGCGATGATCCGCTCCTACAGCGGGCTGGTGAAGGCCTCCATCCGCGAGTGGCTCCGCGACGGAACGCTCACCCGCGAGGAGACGCACCTGCTCCTGAGCGAATCGCTCCTGCTCATCGTGCGCGACCTGCTCCCCCAGCTCGCCCGGACGGCGACGCCCGGACGCGCCACCCCCGCGAAGCCGAAGGCCCAGAAGTGACGGGGTCAACGGCCGGTCCGGGCCCGCTCACCGGACGCACGCTGCTCATGTCCGGGGGAAGCCGTGGCATCGGGCTGGCCATCGGTGTCGCGTCCGGACGGCTGGGCGCCAACGTCGCCCTGCTGGCGAAGACGGGCACGCCGGACCCGCGCCTGCCGGGCACGGTCCACACGGCCGCCGCGGAGATTGAAGCCGCGGGCGGCAAGGCGCTCGCGGTGGTGGGCGACGTGCGGGACGAAGCGGACGTGCAGCGCGCCGTGGACGAAACGGTGGCGCGCTTCGGCGGCATCGACTTCTGCGTCAACAACGCGAGCGCCCTGGCCCCGCTCAAGACCGAGGAGCTTCCGCTCAAGCGCTTCGACCTGATGCAGCAGATCCAGCTGCGCGGGACGTTCCTGCTGACGCGCACGGCGCTGCCGCACCTGCGGCGCTCGTCCCACGCGCACATCCTTTCGCTGTCCCCGCCGGTGAACCTGGCGCCCCACTGGATGGGCCTGCACCCCGCGTACACGATGGCCAAGTACGGCATGACGCTGCTCACGCTCGGCTGGGCGGCGGAGCTGGCGGACGCCGGCATCGGTGCGAACGCGCTCTGGCCGCGCACGCTCATCGCAACCGCCGCCGTGAAGAACCTGCTCGGCGGGGACGCTTCAATGGAGCGGGCCCGCTCGCCGGACATCATGGCGGACGCGGCGGTGGCCATCCTCCAGCGCCCGCCGCGCGAGTGCACCGGACAGACCTTCATCGACGAGGACGTCCTGCGCGCGGCTGGAGTCACTGATTTCAGCCGCTACGGCGGCGGCCCGGATGTGGCGCTCGACCTGTACGTCGACCCCTGAAGAGGAAGCACAACAGACAAGCGGATTGTCCTTTGACCTGGCGGAGGTGTGTCCATGGGTGCGTTTGACGCGAACCTGGAAGCGCAGTGCCTGTCCCTCGCGGCCCAGCTCACGCTGCCGCGCCTCCTCCAGCGCAACGCCACGGAATACGCGGACGCGCCCGCGCTCACCTACGGGAACAGCACCCTCACCTGGGGCCAGCTGCGCGAGCGCACCGCCGCGATGACCCGAGGGCTCTGCGTGCTGGGGCTGAAGCGCGGCGAGCGGATGATGATCATGATGTCCGGCCGACCGGAGCATTGGATCATCGACTATGCGGCGGCCCACCTGGGCGCCATCTCCTGTACCGCGTACCAGACCCTGAGCACGGAACAGGTGGGCTACGTCGCCCGGCACAGCGCGGCCACGGTGGTGGTGCTGGAGGGCGCGGACGAGCTGTCCCGGTGGTGGCCGGTGCTCGAAGCGCTCCCCGCCCTCAAGCGCATCGTCGTCGTGGACGCCTCCGCCCTTCCACGCGGGGACTCGCGGTTCATCTCCTTCGCGGAGCTCGAAGCCGAAGGCCGCGCCCTCCACGAGGCCAACCCCCAGGCCTTCGAGGACATTTGGAGGGATATCCGCCCGGAGGATCCGCTGGCGATGATGTACACCTCCGGCACCACAGGCGACCCCAAGGGCGTGGTGCTGAGCCACCTCAACGCATTTTATGAAGCCGTCGCGGTGGACCAGTGCGTCCCCGTGCCGATGCGGGTCCCCTCCATCGCCTATCTCCCTCTGGCCCACGTGGCGGAGCGCGAACTGGGGCTGTACCGCGCGCTCTACAAGGCGCTGCACATGCACCTGTGCACGGACCCCACGGGCGTGGTGCCGCTGTTGGCCCGCTCGCGAGCGCCCGCGTTCTTCGGCGTGCCGCGCCTCTGGGAGAAGCTCGCGTCGGGTTTGCGATTGAAGGTGGACGCGCTCCCCTCCGCCCAGCGTGAGCCCCTGCTCGCCGCCCACGCCGCCGCGCTGGAGTCCTTCCGGCTGCGCGGCTCTGGCAGGGCCGTGCCGCCGGAGGTCCAGCAGAAGGCCGCGGACGCCGAAGCGCGAGTGCTCGAACCGCTGCGCAAGTCCATGGGACTGGATGCACTGCAATGGACGAGCAGCGGCTCCGCGCCCATCCCCGTGGACATCCTCGAGTTCCTGGGCGGCTTCGGCATCCAGGTGCTGGAGGTCTGGGGCATGAGCGAGACCACCGGCTGCGCCACCATCAACATCCCCACCGACTTCCGCGTCGGCTCCGTGGGGCGGCCCATCCCCGGGCTTCAGCTCAAGCTGGCGGAGGACGGCGAAATCTTCGTGCGCGGCCCGGTGGTGTTCCTGGGCTACCTCGCGGCGGACGGCCAGATTGTCCGCGCGACGGACGCGGACGGATGGCTCGCCACCGGCGACATCGGCACGCTCGACGCGGACGGCTTCATCAGCATCACCGACCGCAAGAAGGAGCTGATCATCACGTCGAGCGGGAAGAACATCGCCCCCTCCAAGCTCGAAGGCATGCTGCGCGCCCACCCGCTGGTGGCCCAGGCCCTCGCGATTGGCGACGGCCACCCCTACGTGACGGCGCTCGTCTCCCTGGATCCGGAGGCCGCGCCCGTCTGGGCCAAGGCCAAGGGCCTGTCCTCCGTGGCAATCGAAGACCTCGCGCGAGACCCCACCGTCCAGGCGGAGCTGGACTCTCTCGTCGCCGCGGCCAACGTGCGCCTCTCCCGCTCGGAGCAGATCAAGCGCTTCCACGTCGTCCCGGAAGCCTGGTCCCCGGTGACGGGAGAGCTGACGGTCACCCTCAAGCTCAAGCGCCGCGTGCTGCTCGCGCAGTACGCCGAACGCATCGCCGCGCTCTACGCGAACGCCTGACGCCCCTTCGGAGAACCGCCATGCACGTAAGAACCCCGGAGCAAGCATCGTTCGCGGATGCCATCGACGCGTTCTGCCGCGCCAGGACGGGCACGCGCGCGCAGCGGGACGCGCTGACCCACGACGGCACGGAGGCCCATGCCCCCGGCCTCTACGCCCAGATGGCCGAACTGGGCTGGCTGGGCGTGGGCCTCCCCGTGGAGTACGGCGGTTCCGGCGGAGGCATGGCCGACATGTGCATCTTCGCGGAGCGGACCGCCTATGGGCTCGCGCCCGTGGGCGGCTACATCACCACCGCGGTGGCGGCGGGCCCCTACGCGAAGTTCGGGACCCCGGCGCAGAAGGAGACCCTCCTCGGCGGCATCGCGCGTGGCCGGGTGGAGGCCATCTCCATCTCCGAGCCCGGGGCCGGCTCCGACGCCGCCGCCATCACCTGCCGCGCGGTCCGGACGCACGGGGGCTTCGTCGTCAACGGCCAGAAGACCTGGTGCTCCAACGCGCACTTCGCGGACCACGTGCTGCTCGTGGCGCGCACGAACACCGTGGGCTCGCGGCATGAAGGCCTCACCATGTTCTGCGTCTCCGCGGGCACGCCCGGCATGGAGATCCGCGGCATCCCCACGATGGGCGGCAAGGAGGTCAACGACGTCTTCTTCACGGACTGCTTCCTGCCAGAGTCCTCCGTGGTCGGCCTCGTGGATCAGGCCTGGCCCCAGTTGATGTCGGGGCTCAACAGCGAGCGGCTCCTGCTCGCCGCGTCCATGCTCGGCCGGGGCCGGCGCGCGTTCGACGACGCCGTCGCCTACGTGAAGGAGCGCAAGCAATTCGGCCGCGCCGTCGGCTCCTTCCAGGCGCTCAAGCACCGCATCGCGGACCTGGCCACGGAGCTGGATTGCTGCGAACTGCTCGTCTACCGCGTGGCGGCCATGGCGGATGAACACCCGGACCGGATGCTCCCCCGCGAGGCCTCCATGGCGAAGCTCAAGACGACGGAGACCGCCAAGCGCGTGGCGCTGGAGGGCATGCAGATGATGGGCGGCTACGGCTACGCCACCGAATACGACATGGAGTCGCACCTGCGCGCCACGGTCATCTCCACCGTCTACGGCGGCACCAGCGAAATCCAGCGCGACATCATCGGCAAGACCTTCGGACTCTAGGAGACAGACATCATGACGACGGCACGTCCCCGCTGGAGCTCGGATGACGTCGAGCAGGTGCGCACGCTCGCGGCCACCTACTTCACGAAGGAGGTCCTCCCCAACCTTCCCAAGCACGTGGAGCAGGGCCATCCGGACAAGGCGCTCTACCGCCGCGCCGGAGAGCTGGGCCTCTTGTGCATGTCCATCCCGGAGGCCTACGGCGGCGCGGGCGGCACGTTCGCGCACGAGGCGGTCCTCATCGAGGAACAGATCCGCGCCGGGGACCCGTCCATGGGCTTCCCCGTCCACTGCGCCATCGTCGCGCACTACCTGCTCGCCTACGCGTCGGAGGCCCAGAAACAGAAGTGGCTGCCCCGGCTGGCCAGCGGCGAGTGGGTGGGCGCCATCGCCATGACCGAGCCGGGCACGGGCTCCGACCTCCAGGCCATCAGCACCCGCGCGGTGCGTGAAGGCGACTTCTACCGGGTGAGCGGCGCGAAGACGTTCATCTCCAACGGCCACGTGTGTGACTTCATCATCATCGTCGTGCGCACGGGGCAGCCGGGCCACGCGGGCATCTCCTTGTTGTGCGCGGAGGTCTCCGACACGACGCCCGGCTTCCAGCGCGGCCGAATCCTCGACAAGCTGGGGGGCAAGGGTCAGGACACCACCGAGCTCTTCTTCGACGACCTGCGCGTCCCCGCCGTCAATCTGCTGGGAGGCGAGGAGGGCCGGGGCTTCGCCCAGCTCATGCAGCAGCTGCCCCAGGAGCGGCTGACCACGGCCATCATCGCGGTGGCGAGCCTGGAGCGCGCCGTCCAGCTCACGGTCGAGTACACGAAGCAGCGTCATGTCTTCGGCAAGCCGCTCTTCGCCCTGCAGAACACGCGCTTCGAGCTGGCGGAGTGCGCCACGCTCCAGCGGGTCTGCCGCACCTTCGTGGATGACTGCATCGCGTCCCACCTGGAAGGCAGACTCGATGTGACAACGGCGGCCATGGCGAAGTACTGGGTGTCCGACCAGGCCTGCCTGGTAGTGGACCGCTGCCTCCAGCTGTTCGGTGGGTACGGTTATATGAAGGAATACCCCATCGCCCATCTGTTCGCGGACACCCGCGTCCTGCGAATCTTCGCCGGCGCGAACGAGGTCATGAAGGAGCTCGTCGCCCGGTCCCTGTAGCCCCTCCCTTCTCACAAGGAGGCTCCCCGTGAGCCAGGAAGCATTCATCTTCGACGCCGTCCGTACCCCTCGCGGCAAGGGCAAGAAGGGCGCCCTGCACGGCACCAAGCCGGTGTCGCTGCTCGTCGGCCTGGTGGACGCGCTCAAGCAGCGCCACCCGAACCTGGACCCGAAGCACATCGACGACGTGGTGCTGGGCGTCGTGTCCCCCGTGGGCGACCAGGGCGCGGACATCGCGCGCACGCTCGTTCTGGCCGCGGGCCTGCCGGAGACCACCGGCGGCGTGCAGCTCAACCGCTTCTGCGCCTCCGGCCTGACGGCGGTGAACATGGCCGCGCAGCAGGTGCGCTCCGGCTGGGAGCACCTGGTCATCGCGGGCGGCGTGGAGAGCATGTCCCGCGTCGCCATGGGCTCCGACGGCGGCGCGTGGGCCATGGACCCCGCCACCAACTACGACACCTACTTCGTGCCGCAGGGCATCTCCGCGGACCTCATCGCGACCATGGAGGGCTTCACCCGCGAGGACGTGGACCGCTACGCCGTGCGCTCGCAGGAGCGCGCCGCCCACGCGTGGAAGAACGGCTACTTCCAGAAGTCCGTCGTCCCCGTGGTGGACCAGAACGGGCTCACCATCCTGGACCGCGATGAGCACATGCGCCCGGACTCCACCGTGGCCTCGCTGGGCCAGCTGAGCGCGTCCTTCACGGCCATGGGTGAGATGGGCGGCTTCGACGCGGTGGCGCTCCAGAAGTACCACGCGGTGGAGCGCATCAACCACGTGCACACGCCGGGCAACTCCTCCGGCATCGTGGACGGCGCGGCGCTGGTGCTGGTGGGTTCGGAGAAGGTGGGCAAGACGCTGGGCCTCAAGCCTCGCGCGCGCATCGCCGCCGTGGCCACCTCCGGCGCGGAGCCCACCATCATGCTGACCGGTCCGCTGCCTGCCACCCGCAAGCTGCTGGACATCGCCGGCCTGTCGGTGAAGGACATCGACCTCTTCGAGCTCAACGAGGCCTTCGCCTCCGTGGTCCTCAAGTACCAGAAGGACCTGGACATCCCGGACGAGAAGCTCAACGTCAACGGCGGCGCCATCGCCATGGGGCACCCACTGGGCGCCACCGGCGCCATGATCCTTGGAACCGTGGTGGATGAACTGGAGCGGCGCAACGCGCGCCGCGCGGTCGTCACCCTGTGCGTCGGCGGCGGCATGGGTGTGGCCACCCTCGTCGAGCGCGTCTGACCCTCCCTCCCCTTTCAAAGACTTTCGAGCGAACACCATGAGCGAACAGAACACCCTGCGCTGGGAACAGGACGCGGACGGCATCGTCGTCTTGACGATGGACGACCCCTCCCAGTCCGCCAACACCATGAACGCCGCCTACGTGAAGTCCATGCGCGCGGCGGTGGACCGGCTGGTGAAGGAGAAGGACAGCATCACCGGCGTCGTCATCACCTCCGCGAAGAAGACCTTCTTCGCGGGCGGCGACCTCAACGACCTGCGCCGCGTGAAGAAGGATGAAGCGAAGCAGGTCTTCGACCTGGGCCAGGAGATCAAGGCGCAGCTGCGCACGCTGGAGACCCTGGGCAAGCCCGTGGTCGCGGCCATCAACGGCGCGGCGCTGGGCGGCGGGCTGGAGATCGCCCTCGCGTGCCACCACCGCATCCTCGCGGACGTGAAGGGCGCGCAGGTGGGCCTGCCGGAGGTGACGCTGGGCCTGTTGCCCGGCGGCGGCGGCGTGGTGCGCACGGTGCGCATGCTGGGCATCACGGACGCGCTGATGAAGGTGCTGCTCCAGGGCCAGCGCTACCGCCCGCAGGAGGCGAAGGAGCTGGGTCTGGTCCATGAGGTGGTGCCGTCCGTGGACGCGCTCCTGCCCGCGGCGAAGGCGTGGGTGAAGGCGAACCCGAAGGCGCAGCAGCCGTGGGACCAGAAGGGCTACAAGATCCCCGGCGGCACGCCGTCCCACCCGGCGTTCGCGGCGAACCTGCCCGCGTTCCCCGCCAACCTGCGCAAGCAGCTCAAGGGCACGAACATGCCCGCGCCGCGCGCCATCATGGCGGTGGCGGTGGAGAGCACGCAGGTGGACGTGGACACCGCGTTCACCATCGAGTCGCGCTACTTCACGGAGCTCGTCGTCGGCCAGGTCGCGAAGAACATGATGCAGGCGTTCTTCTTCGACATGCAGCACATCAACTCCGGCGGCGGCCGTCCCAAGGGCTTCCCGCAGCACACCGCGAAGAAGGTGGGCGTGCTGGGCGCGGGCATGATGGGCGCCGGCATCGCCTACGTGTGCGCCAAGGCCGGCATCGACGTGGTGCTCAAGGACGTGAGCCTCGCCGCCGCGGAGAAGGGCAAGGGCTACTCCGTCAAGCTGGTGGAGAAGGCCGTCTCCAAGGGCTCCGTCACGAAGGAGAAGGGCGACGCGCTGCTGGCGCGCATCACCCCCGCGGAGGACCCGGCAGCGCTCGCGGGCTGCGACCTGGTCATCGAAGCGGTGTTCGAGGACGTGAAGCTCAAGCACAAGGTCTTCCAGGAGATTCAAGGCGTGGTGGCGCCGGACGCGGTGCTGGGGTCCAACACCTCCACCCTGCCCATCAGCCTGCTCGCGGAGGGCGTGACGCGGCCGCCGGACTTCGTCGGCATGCACTTCTTCTCCCCCGTGGACAAGATGCCGCTGCTGGAGCTCATCGCCGGCAAGCAGACGAGTGACGCGACGCTGGCGAAGGCCATCGACATCGCGGTGCAGATTGGCAAGACGCCCATCGTCGTCAACGACAGCCGGGGCTTCTTCACCAGCCGCGTCATCGGCACGTTCCTCAACGAGGCCATCGCCATGGTGGGCGAGGGCATCGCGCCCGCGTCCATCGAGCAGGCGGGACTCCAGGCGGGCTACCCCGCAGCCCCGCTCCAGCTGGTGGACGAATTGACGCTGACGCTGCCCCGGAAGATCCGCCAGGAGACGAAGGCGGCCGTGGAGGCCGCGGGCCAGCCGTGGACGGACCACGGCAGCTACGCGGTGATGGACGCGATGATCGACCAGCATCAGCGCAAGGGCCGCTCCACGGGCGGCGGGTTCTACGACTACGCGGACGGCAAGCGGACGAACCTGTGGCCGGGGCTGGCGCAGCACTACACGAAGCCCGGGCACACCATCCCCTTCGAGGACATGAAGGAGCGGATGCTCTTCGCGGAGGCCATCGACACGGTGCGCTGCTTCGACGAGGGCGTGCTGCGCTCGACCGCGGACGCGAACGTGGGCTCCATCCTGGGCATCGGCTTCCCGCCGTGGACGGGCGGCGTCGTGCAGTACATCAACGGCTACGAAGGCCCGTCCGGTACGGGGCCGCGCGGCTTCGTCATCCGCGCGCGCCAGCTGGCGGAGCGCTACGGGAAGCACTTCCTGCCGCCGGCGTCCCTGGTCGCGAAGGCGGAGCGCGGAGAGCTGCTCGAGTAAACCCCTCACCCACACAAGAGGTCGCCCCATGAGGCATCAGCGGGAGCATGACGTGAAGGCACTCGTTTCAAGGCAGCGCGCCTGTTTCGAAACCCGCGTCACGCTCCCGCTGAAGTGGCGGCAGGAGCAGCTGCGGGCGCTCGAAGCAGCGGCGCGCAAGCATGAGGAGGCCATCCTGGCCGCCCTCAAGGCCGACCTCTCGAAGAGCCCGGAGGAGGCCTACCTGACTGAGGTGGGCAGCATCTACGGGGAGCTGAAGACGGCCCTCAAGCACGTGAAGGCCTGGATGGAGCCCCGGAAGGGCTCCGCGCCGCTCGTCATCCAGCCGGCGCGGGCCTGGCAGTACGCGGAGCCCCTGGGCGTGACGCTCATCATCGCGCCCTGGAACTATCCCTATCAGCTGTCGCTGGCGCCGCTCATCGGGGCGCTCGCCGCGGGCTGCACCGCCGTGCTCAAGCCCAGTGAGCACGCACCAGCGACCTCGCGCGTGCTCGCGAAGATGCTGGGCGAGGCGTTCCCGCCCGAGGTCGTCTCCGTCGTGGAGGGCGGCGTGGAGGAGAGCCGCGCGCTGCTCGACGAGCGCTGGGACCTCATCTTCTTCACCGGAGGCACCCAGGTGGGCCGGACCGTCGCCGAAGCGGCGGCCCGGCACCTGACGCCCACCGTCCTGGAGCTGGGCGGCAAGAGCCCCTGCATCGTCGACCGGAGCGCGGACCTGGAGGTCACCGCGCGCCGCATCGCCTGGGGCAAGTACGTCAACGCCGGGCAGACCTGCATCGCGCCGGACTACGTGCTCATCCCGAACGACCTCCAGGAGCGCTTCACGGCACTGGTCCAGAAGGCCGTACGGAGCTTCTACGGAGACGACGCGAGCGCGAGCGCCGACTACGGCCGCATCGTCAACGCCCGCCACTTCGAGCGGGTCAGCGCGCTCGCGGCCCATGGAAAGATTGCCTTCGGCGGAGAGCGCGACGCTCAGAGCCGCTACTTCGCGCCCACCGTCATCACCGACGCGCCCCTGGCGAGCCCGCTGATGCAGGAGGAGATCTTCGGTCCCCTGCTCCCGCTGGTCGACTGCGAGGGCGTCGACGACGCCATCCGCTTCGTGCGCGCCCGCCCCAAGCCGCTCGCCCTCTACACCTTCGCGCGGGACGCCGCGGTGAACGAGCGCGTGCTCGCGGAGACGTCCAGCGGCGGCGCCGTCACCAACGACGTGTGCGTCCACTTCGCCGCGGAGGGGATGCCCTTCGGCGGCGTGGGCGAGTCCGGCCTGGGCGGCTACCACGGCCAGGCCAGCTTCGATGCCTTCAGCCACAAGAAGAGCGTGGTGAAGCGGCCGTTCATCCTGGACATGAAGCTGCGCTACCCGCCCTACACGGGGAAGCTGGACCTGCTGCGCCGCTTCCTGTGACGGGCCGGGGGCGCGGTTTTCTTCCGCGCCCCCTTCCCCGCTGACTACAGCGTCTTCATGTATTCCAGGAGGGCCCAGCGCTCGGGGTCGGTGAGCGACTGGGTGAAGTCATGTCCGCCGTTGCCCATGCCGTAGAGGTGGGAGTTGAAGATCATCCGGGAGCGGATCTGCTTCTGGGTGATGGGCGGCGGGGACTGGTAGGCCAGCGAGTTGTAGTTGGCGGCGATGTTCGCGATGTTCGCGAAGAGCACGTCGGCCGTCGCCATCTCCCCGCTGCACGGGATGAACGGGTCGTTGGCCGGGGTGTTGGCGCAGGGCAGCGACGACACCTTCCAGCCCAGCTTCGCGAAGTCGTAGGACGCGTAGCTCGCGTCGTAGCCCGCGTTGGTCCCCAGGATGTTGGCGGACGTCTGGAGGCGCTTCCACACGGAGGGCCGGTCCGCCGGCTTCAGCACGTCCCAGAGGGTGGGCACGCTGCCGTTGTGGAAGAACGGCGCGGAGGCCCACGCGCCGTAGAGCGGCGGCGCGATGTAGCCGAACGGGCTGAGCCACTCGTTGGGCCCCACGGGTGAATAGACGGGGCCCAGCCCGTTGTCATACGCGCTGCGCGGCACCCGCCGCAGGGCGCTCATGATGAGGTCGTCGTAGAAGGGGCCGTGGTCGGGGGACTCGTCGTTGTAGGCCAGGAAGGACGTGTTCCAGGCCTTGCGCTTGCGGATGTCCGCCATCAGGTCCTTGCGCGCGGGGTCCGTGCGGATGGTCTCAATGGGGGTAATCACGCCCGCCACGCCCTTGAGGCGCGGGTCGGGCAGGTACGCCGGGTTCGCGGCATGGCGCGGCGAATAGACGCCGTGGCAGGACGCGCAGGAGCCGTTGCCCGGCGCCTTGGGGATGTTGGCGTTGGCGCCGTTGGCCCACAGGTCCCTCTCGTGGAAGAGCACCGCGCCCTGCTCGGCGAGCGCGGTGTTGACCGTCTTGGGGTACGTGGGGGGGGACATCGAGATGAAGAAGTTGTCGTTGTCCTCGAACTCGACGGTCATCGCCCGGCGCTGCGCGGGCGTGCGCCCCAGGTTCGCGATGCTGAAGGCCATCTCCGAGCGGACGTTGTCCGACGTGAGGGCGCCATCCCAGAACTGCCGCGTCTTGAAGGCGCGGTGCCACCAGCTGGGCGCGCGGGACTGGCCGCCCGCATGGGAGGGGAAGTACTCGAGCAGGCTGGGCGCCAGGGCCAGCGAGTCCATGTCGAAGAGCGCGGGCAGCAGGTCCACGATGCCAATGGCGTCACTGGTGCCGCGGCCCACGCTCCAGGGCACGGGCGCCAGCTGCAGCACGGTGCCCACGCCCGTCGAGCGGAAGAAGTCGGATTGGATCAACCCCGCGTCCAGCGCGTCGTTCGAGCGCCCCCACACGAAGCCGGACTCCTGTTCGGTCCCCAGCCGCGAGTCGTGGCACCCCGAGCAGCTGGAGCTGATGGCGCCCGTGTAGCGCCCGTTCGAGTCCCGCTCCTGCACGAGCCCCAGGGGGAGCTGGCCGCTGCCGCCATTGGTGAGGTTGGGGTTCTCCCACGGCAGCGGATAGGGATTGCGGAACGGCGCCTTCGCCATGCCGTAGCGCTTGATGACCTGCTCGTCGAAGTCCGAGGGGCGGATGAGGAAGCCCCAGAGCATGTAGAGGTTGTAGTAGGCGAGCGAGGTGGTGAACGGCTGGAAGTAGGCGCGCGTTTCAATGTTGGTGCGCCCACGGGCCACGCTCGCGCGGAACTCGCCACACGTCGTGGGATTGGGCGGCAGCGTGGAGACAAACGGCGCCGGGGGATTGTGCAGGTCCACCCAGTACGCGTTGAACTGGACCGCCGCCCCGGGCTTGTTGACGCCCGGCACCACCAGCGTGCGCGGGTCCACCGGCAGCGGCGTGGAGTCCGGCTTCCCGTTGCAGGCCACCACGAACGGCGACCGCACCGCCGTGGTCTCCAGCAGCGGTAATGGGTCGGCGGCAGCCGCGGCACTGAACAGGAAGAGGACCAGGGAACTCGGACACGCCCACCTACGGCTCCATCGCAGTCTCATGCACGGCCTCCGACGCCTATTGGCACTTTGACAACAAGGAACCTTGTAGGCCCCGGATTCCGGGCTCTCAATACGCAGCGCGTTAGCGTGTCTGGGAAAAACAAAGGGCCCGGAACGGTTGTGTTCCGGGCCCTCAGGTGTTCGTTGATGTTGGCGTTTGGGGTCAGAGCACGCCCGGGGACGCCTTCGCCTGGGCCTTGGCGAAGACCTCACGCAGGCGCGTGGCGACCTTGGGCATCACGTCCTCGAAGGCGAACGCGGCGGACTGCCCCAGGGTTTCCTCGCCGCTGGCGCCCCCGCGCAGCCACGCGGAGGCCCCCTTGCTCTTCTGGGACGCGCCCTCGAACAGGTCGCGCATCGAGACGGAGTCCTGGCCTCCCTTGGAGTGGACCGTCAGCTTCAGCTCCGACACGAAGCCACCGGCGTGGACGCTGAAGAATTGGATCTCCGGGATGATGAGCACATCCGCGTCACCCAGGTCGTCGGGGCTGGACGCCTCCTGGACGGACTGGAAGACGGTGCCCATCATCTGCGGGAAGCTTCGGGTGAGGGCCTCGCCGATGTAGATGTCCCAGGTTTGCGTGAAGCCCAGGGCGAAGTATTTGCCCGAATCGATGAGCGCCTTCTGCTCGGGGGAGATGAAGTAGCGCGCGCGGAGCGCCAACGGCGTCCCCGCGTTGGACATGGGCGCGGGGCTCGGCCGCACCTGGTGGGTACAGCCGACGAACGTGAGCAGCGCGAACAAAGGCAGAACAAGGTTCCTGGGCATGGCGACTTCATAGCCCACCCCTCCCTTCCCACCCAATCCCAGGCAGGAATGACCCGCCGCGACGAGTAGGGGCGAGGTCCCCCCATTGACCCAAAGCCGGGAAAACCCGTTTGATTCATCCATGCTCAATCAAACCCCGGAGTACCAGTCCTGTATCCAGAGTTCCGAACGGGTGTCCTGGCGTCTGGATGAGCTGTTGCCCAGGGACACCGTGCTCGACTTCAGCCACCGGTTCCTTTCGGATGCGCTGACCGGGACGGAAGACATCCCCTTCCTGAGCGCGGAGGAGCGGCTGATGTTGAATCACATCCGCTCCAACAGCTACGCGCACCTGTTCCTGTTCCTGGAGGAGTACGCCGTCGCCCTGGCCTCCCAGCGCGCCGGCCTGGAGCTTCACGGGAACGCGACGCACATGCGGGCGCTGCTGCGCTTCACCGAGGAGGAGCTGAAGCACCAGCAGCTCTTCGCGCGCTTCACCGGCGCGTTCGCCAAGGGCTTCAAGGTCGCCCCTGCCCTGCTCGACAACCAGGTGGAGGTGGCCCGGGCCATCATGTCGAAGTCGAACCTGGGCGTGCTGATCTTCAACCTGCACATGGAGCTGATGACGCAGCAGCACTACCAGGAAACGGTTCGCGGAAACAAAGACGAGACGCTGGATCCGCTGTTCTGCAACCTGCTCAAGCACCACTGGCTGGAAGAGGCGCAGCACACCCGGCTGGACTTCCTGGAGGCCCAGAAGATCCTCGCCCAGGCGCCCGAAGCCCTGGACGCGGCCCTGACCGAGTACGCGGAGCTGCTCCAGGCGCTGCGTGGCACCCTGAACGCGCAGCTCGCGTTGGATCTCCAGACGCTGGAGAAGGCGGTGGGGCGCACGTTCACGCCCACCGAACGCCAGCAGTTGTCCGAGTCCCAGGAGCGTTCGTATGTCTGGGGTTTCATCGGGATGGGAATGAAGGCCCCGCTCTTCCTCTCCCGCCTGCGCGCGCTCTCCCCCCTCGCGGAGCAGCGCGTGCTGGAGCTGGCCCCGACGTACTACTGCGCCTGAGCCGGAACCCCGCTGAAGCTCAGCGAGCGCCCGGGCCTGCCGTGGGCCCGGGGGTGAGGACTCCCGCGGAGGTGGCCTGGAGCCGGCAGCGCGCCTCGGCGGCCCGCGCCTGCACGGCGTCCTCGTGCTGTCCCAGCGACAGCATGAGGGCCGCGGCCCTCGCGTAGTGCTCCGCCGCCAGCTCGGGCGGAAGGACCTGTTCGTCGGAGCGCGCGGACGCCAGCAGGTGCGGCAGTGCCCGCTCCGTCCGTCCGGCGCCCAGCCAGTGGTGCGCCAGGAGGATGGAGGGAGCGCCGTCCGCCTCGAACACCGTGGCGAGCCGGGCGTGCAGCACGCGCTCCTCGCCCGGCCCCATCCCCGCCAGGACCGCCTCCATCACCAGGTCGTGGCTGAAGCGCTCCCCCAGGAGGACCTGGGCCGCCTCCAGCTCCGCGAGCGCCTCGTGCGCCTCCTCCGGCTTCACCTGGAGCACCCCGGGCACGAGCGAGGTCTGGAAGAAGGCCGCCGCCAACGCCGCGAGCCGCGCGCACTGGAGCGCCAGCGGGGACAGCCCCTCCAGGCGCCGCTGGATGAGCGGGCCCACGCGCCCCGGAGGTGGCAGCCGCTGGGGCCACTCGCGGTGCAGCGAGTCCGTCTCCAGCAGGTGCTTCAGCGTCTCCACGACGTACAGGGGATTGCCGCCCGTGTAGCGGGCCAGGGCCTCCAGGTGCGCCTCCGCGCCCGGCAGCCCCATGCCCGCCACCATGCGCTTCACGTCCTCGTCCGTCAGCGCGTCCACCTCCACGATGCACGCCAGCCCCGCCTCCACGAGCCGGGCCACGTGCATTCCCGTCTCCGGCACCAGCTCTCCCCGGCGGTAGCAGTCGATGAAGCGCAGGCTCCGGGTGCCCGGAGGGGCTGAGTCGGCCAGCCGGGAGAACGCGAAGGCGAAGGCCCGCGCGCTGGCCCCGTCCCAGTACTGCACGTCGTCCGCGACGCTGATGTCCTCGTGCTCGTGAAGCAGATGGAGCGACACCACGATGGCGTCGTAGAAGCGCAGCATGCCGGCCTCGGAGGCCAGGGGTGGCAGGAGCCGCGCATCTCCCAGTTCGGGGAGGATGCGCGACAGCTCGGTGCGCACCCAGTCCGGCAGCTTCACGTCCGGCCAGCGCCGCAGCTGCGTGCGGAAGGCGCGCGCCTGGGACGCGAACGGCACGTCCCGGTCGCCCACTCGCGCGTCGATGCGCCCCCAGCGGCCCTGCGTGGCCGCGAACTCCTCCGCCAGCCGCGTCTTGCCGCTGCCGGGCTCACCGGAGATGAACAGCAACTGGCCCGCCTCCCAGCCGGCTTCCAGCTGCCGCCACGCGGCGTCCCGGCCCACCAGCACCGGAGGACGCAGCACGGACAGCGGCAGCGCGGGCCGAGTGGCCGGAGCGGAGCGGGGGCGCGGCGTGGCCTGCTCCACCTCCCGCACCAGCGCGAGCGTCTCCGGCATGGGGGTGACGCCCAGCTCCCGGTCCAGCACGCCGCGCAGATGTTCAAAGGTCGCGAGCGCGGCGCCCCGGTCACCCTGCAGGTAGTGCAGCCGGATGAGGTGGCGGCCGGCCTGCTCGGATTCGGGCTCCTGCCGCGCCCACGTCTGCGCGAGCCCCAGCCCAGCGGTCCAATCACCCGCGGCGGTGAGCTGGGCGATGCGGCCCTCGCGCGCCTCGCGCACCCACCCCTCGATGCCCGCGCGGGCGCCGTCCAGCCAGCGCGCGAGCTCCGGACAGTCATCGAAGTCGAAGCCGGCCAGCAGCGTGCTGTCTTCCGCGTCGACACACGCCAGGGCCTCCGCGTGGGCACGGGCCTCCGCGGCGGCCTTGAGGCACGCGGCGTCCACGGACGAGGGCGAGACCAATGCCAGCCGTTCGGCGTCGCCCTCCACCAGGGGCGCCTCCTCCGTGGCGACCCGCAGGCGGCGCAGCAGCTGCCGCAGGTTGCTTCGCACCGTCGTGGGCGGCGAATCCGGCCACAGGAGGGACGCGAGCGCGAACTTGGGCGAGGGGCCCTGCAATGCCAGCCACGCCAGCAGCGCCGCGGTGCGCCGCTCCAACCTCACCCGTTGACCGTCGGGGCCGCACAGCTGCGCCAGCCCCAGGACCCGCACCCGCCATTCCCTGCCATCCACCGTCAATCTCCCCAGGCTTCGCGCCGTCATGCGAAGCGCGCACCTTACTCGACCAGACGTGGAGGCAGGCCATCGGCGGCCGCTCATGCCTGGCCATGGCGCTGTCCTCCGGCGTCCGAGCCTGGGAGCGCTGGTGGGCCCGGATGACGGGACAACCGGGAGGCTGGAGCCGTGCACGGCCCGTGCGCATCCATTCCCCATGCTGGCTCTTCGACAGTGTGGACTCGGTTGGCTGGCGTTGTCCGTGACCTGGCCGGTGTACGCGGCGGACCCCGAGGTGTGGGGCGAAGGGATGATGGTGAAGGTCCGCCCCGACGACACCGCGCCAGGAAGCAGCACCGAGGTACGACTCACCGCCGCGCGCAATGAGTTCGTCTCCTTCCAGGTGGCGTTGCACGGCGGGGACCTGGGCCTGCGAGGCGTGCGCGCCCGCCTGCCCGGGCTGGTGGGGCCCTCGACGCTGACGGGGCCGGACGTGACGCTGTACCGGCAGGCGTACCTCACCATCCAGCAGGACTCCGTGTCCGGACAGCCAATGGGGCGGTGGCCGGACGGGCTGGTGCCGGACACGGACGAGATCGCCAGGGAGCCGCGCAACGCCTTTCCCTTCGACGTGCCCGCGCACGAGGCGCGAGCCCTCTGGGTGGACGTGCACGTGCCCGCGAACGCGCCGCCGGGCGAATACACGGGCACGGTGACGGTGGAGGCGGAGGGCGGCTTCCAGCGGCAGGTGACCGCGATACTGACGGTGGTGGACGCGGTGATGCCGAGCACGTCCTCGTTGGCCTCGGCGTTCCCCCTGTTGCCGACGCAGGTGTGCCGCGCGCACCTGGGCCGGAGTGACTGCTCGCCCGCGGAGCTGCAGCCGCTGCTCGTGCGCTACCAGCAGCTGTCGCTGGAGCACCGCCTCACGCAGCCCAAGCTCTACCTGACCAGGTCCGGGCCTCAAGGCTGGAGCGACTTCGACGCGACGTGGGGGCCCAGCCTGGATGGCACCGCGCCCACGCGGCTGTCCGGCGCGCGGATGACGAGCGTGGAATACGCGGGCCCCTTCACCGCTGGCGGCCTGGAGGCCTTCACCGGGCACATGCGCGAGCGCGGCTGGCTGGCGCGTGCCCATGCGAAGATTGGCGATGAGCCGTTCGACGCGCTCTCCTTCCAGTTGGTGCAGGCCACCGGGACGCTGGTGCGGCAGGCCGCGCCCGGCCTTCGCACCATGCTGACGGTGAACTCCCTCCAGCTGAAGCGCAACGGCATGGAGTCCCTCGTGGACATCGCGGTGCCGCTGGTGAACCACCTGGATGGCACGACTCCGGACTACCTGGGAGACCAGAGCCCGACGTACGCGGGCTTCCTCTCGCGTCCTGGAACGGAGTTGTGGATGTATCAGAGTTGCTCCAGCCACGGCTGCGCTCCCGGAAGCCACATGCCGGAGAACCAGCCGGGGTCGGGCTGGCCGTCCTACATGGTGGACCGCCCCTCGGCGAAGGCCCGCGCGATGCAGTGGCTGGCCTTCCTCTTCGGCGCCAAGGGCGAGCTGTACTACGAGACAGGGGCCCTGCTCCCCACGGCGTGGACGGACCAGTACCACTTCGGTGGCAACGGGGACGGGACGCTGTTCTACGCGGGCACGCCCGAGATGATTGGCGGGAAGACGGACGTGCCGGTGGCATCCCTGCGCCTGAAGCTCATCCGCCAGGGCATGCAGGACTATGAATGGCTCAAGGCGGTGAGTGACGCGGGAGACCCGGCCTTCGCGCGCCAGGTGGCGCGGGAGCTGATCCCCAACGCGTGGCAGGTGCCGGATGACGGCGCCCTGTTCGATGCGGCGCGGCTGCGGCTCATCCAGCGCTACGGGGAACTGACCACCGGCAACCCAGCCGCCCCGCGCATGGGCGGGGAGCCTGTCTCCATGCCCCTGGAGCCGCAGGTTCCAGGCGGTCCGGGGCAGCCGGGCGGGCAAGGCAACGCGAACGGCTGCGGCGCGGCCCCTGGCGTCTCCGTAGCGGGAGTCCTGCTATGGGCGGCCTGGGCGCAGGGCAGGAGACGCCGGGCGCGGGAGCGGCGGCCTCCTCACGGTGTCTCGGGCAGCTGAAGGCCCGCCTTCAGCAATTCGGTCTTGATGGCGCGGGACTCCCGGGCCCGCCCCCGGAGGAAGTCCGCGTGCAGGTCCTGTTGCTCCCGGATGCGGACCCCGCCCGCGAAGAGGGCCTGAAGGACCTGCACGGCCCTGGCCTCCGTGCAGAAGGCCCCTGCGCGCAGGGCCTGGGCATACAGAGAGGTGCCTGGCTCCTCCGCGATGGCGCCACGAGACATCCTGCCCAGCAGCAGGGAGACGGCCTGCGCGCTACAGCCGTTCGCGGCAAGCGCGATGGGCGAACCGGAGGTGCGTTGGAGGTCCACGCGCGCGCCGGCATCCAGCAACAGCTTCACCAGCGTGGGGTCCCCCTTGTCCTCCTGGAGCCGCCGCACCGCTTCCAGCAGCGGGACGGGAGTCGAGAGCCTCGTCGCGTTGGGATTCGCGCCCGCCTTCAGCAGGAGCCGGACGACCTCCACATGTCCCTTCACCGTGGCCAGCCGCAACGGCGTGCTTGCGTCCCCCGTCTGGCCATCGGGCGAAGCGCCCAGCTTGAGAACTCGCGCCACCTGCGCGGTGAGGCCGGACTCCGCCAGCATCCAGAGGGGAGGCCGCACCCCACCCTCCAACAGGACGTCCACCATCGCCGGGCCCTTGTCGTTGACGTCCCCGAGCCAACGCCTGACGACGTCGTCCACCTCGGGCGACGGTGAAGGCACGCCCGCGGCCAGCACGGCACGCATCAGCGCGAGGTCCCAGTGGGCGAAGGCCTGCCCCATGGCGTCCTGCATGACGGAAGGGGAAAACCCACCCCGCCGCCGCAGGGCAAGTCGCTTCACCCGGGGAGTCTGGCGCGCTTTGACGGCGGCGAGGAAGTCCGCTTCCGGCAGACACGCGGACCCGGCGGAGGCCCCCGCGTCCAGCAGGCGCTGCTCGATGCGCTTCAAGCCGCTGAGGCGCGCGAAGCACAGCGCGTTCCACCCGGGTGGAGGCCAGTACCGCGCGTGCCGGGGCACGACGAGGTGCGGATCCGCGCCCGCGTCCAGCAAGACGTTGGCGGCCTTCTCGCTCCCGGACTCGCACGCCACCATGAGCGGGGAATACAGGCGGGGATGAACCAGCTCGTCGGTGTCGTTGAGGGACGCGCCCTCGGCCAGCAACGCACGCAACGCCCCGGCGTCGTCCCGGGTGATGGCGCGCATCACCGGCGTCGACTGGGGGAGCGGGGACGTCGCTTGCGCGGCACGCCCGCCCAGGAGCAGCACCCCGAGCGCGGCGAGAAGGGTCGCACGACGGGCGGAACACGGGGACATGAGGTGCTCGGGGGACATGGCTAGGGGCTCAGCACCTTTCGCAGACACGCGTCCTTCGTCCGCTGCTGGAGCGCATCAAGACAGAGTTCGCGGCGGGAGCGGTCTCCAAACGGTCCCCGGTCCTCGTCCTCGTCCAGGCACTCCAGCAGGTCGAGGTCGAAGCGCGTGAACGGCGCGATGTCCACGGCCTGCCGCAGCTCCTTGAAGGACCTGCGTCGCAGCAGCGCCGTGGACAGCGAGAGCGGGACATGGCTCCAGTGTGAGGTTCTTCCCATCGGCATGAGCCTCCACCGGAGGCCCAGCGGCTCGCGCCCCTGGAGGCATCGCGCTACGCCCTGCCCTCCTGGCCTCCCGTGCGTGAACGGCGGCGGCGCATCACGCCCCAGGTGAACATCAGCAGCCCGCTCCAGCTGAGGCCCGCGGAGGTTTCGCTGCTCGCGCCACAGCCGCAACCTCCCGCGGGGAGCGGCTCGTCAGGAGGCGGCTGGACGCGCGCGGCCACGCTCACCGGGAAGGTGCAGGTGGCGCTGTTGCCCGCGTCATCCGTGGCGGTGACCGTCACCTGCGTCGTCCCCACGGGGAACACGGCGCCGGAGGCGTGGCTGTAGCTCAGCGTCGGAGTGGATGCCGGGTCCCGCGCGGTGGCCGCAGGGTAGTCCACGGCCAATCCCTCCGAGGGCGCATCCGCCTTCCGCACCGGCGCGGGGCAGGTGAGCACCGGAGCGGTGGTGTCCTGGATGATGACGGTGAAGGAACAGGACGCCGTGTTGCCCGCGTCGTCCGTGGAGGAGAGGACGACCTCGGTCGTGCCCAGGGGGAAGAGGCTGCCGGGGGCGTGGCTCAGCGACACACTGGGAGACGCCGTCACCAGGTCGCGCGGAGCGGGCACGGAGAAATCGACCTGGGTGCCCGTGACGTCCTGGGCCTCGCGGGTCAACGGACCGGGGCAGCCCACGTCCGGCGCCGTGGTGTCCCGCACCGTGACGGTGAAGGCACACTGACCGATGTTGCCCGCCGCGTCCGTCGCCTCCGCGCTGACGCGAGTGGTGCCCAGCGGGAAGAGCGCCCCGGGCTCATGGCTGAGCACGAGGGCGGGCACGGCCGTGACCGCATCCACGGTCGAGGGGGCCGCGAAGTCCACGGCGGTGCCGTTGCGCCCCGTCGCCTCGGCGACGACGTCCGCGCCACAGGAGAGGACCGGAGCCGCTGTGTCACGCACCGTCACGGTGAAGGTGCAGCCGGACGTGTTGCCGGCCCCGTCCGTCGCGGTGGCGCTCACCCGAGTGGAGCCCAGCGGAAAGACAGCGCCGCTGACATGGCTCAGCGCCACCTGGGGCTCGGCCGTGACCGCGTCCGCGGCGGTGGGCATCGGGAAGACAACCAAGGCGCCAGAGGGGCCCGTCGCCTCGGCCACCACGTCCGCGGCGCACGACACGGACGGCGCCTGCGTGTCGCGCACGGTGACGGTGAAGCCGCAGGTGTCCGTGCGGCCCAGCCCGTCCGTGACGGTCGCGCTCACGGACGTCGCCCCGAGCGGAAACTCCGTCCCGGAGTCCTGGCTGTACGTCACGGCGAGCGGTCCACGTCCAGAAGGCGTCGCGGACAGGTAGACGACGGAGGCGCCCCCGGCGCGGGTGGCCTCCACCACGAGCGGCGCGGGACAGGTGATCGTGGGCGGAGGCGGCAGGGACACGGTGACGGTGAACGTGCACGTAGCGCTGTTGCCTGCACCGTCGGTCGCGACGACCCGCACCTGCGTGCCGCCCACGTCGAAGTGCGAGCCCGACGCGGCGCTGTACTCCACCGTGACGTCCGACACCGGATCCGCAGCGCTCGCCGCCACGTAGGTGACGGTGGCGCCCCGGAGGCTCGTGGCCTCCACCGTGACGTCCGCCGGACAGGACAGCGAGGGCGGCGTCGTGTCCCGCACCGTGACGGGAATGGAGCAGGTGGCGGAGTTGCCCGCCGCGTCCGTCGCCGTGGCCGTCACCGGCGTGGTGCCCAAAGGGAACGTGCTGCCGCGCTCATGGCTCAACGACAGCGTGGGCGCGGCCGTGACGGCATCCGTGGCCGTGGGCGCAGGGAAGTCCACCGGAGCCCCGGTGCGTCCCACGGCCTCCGCCACCACCTCCCCTGAGCACGTGAGCTCCGGCGCGGTGGTGTCCCGCACGGAGACGGAGAAGCCGCAAGAGGCCGTGCGCGCGGCCCCATCCACCACCGTGACCGTGACAGTGGTGCTGCTCAGCGGGAACCCACTCCCGGACTCATGGCTGTACGTCACGGCGAGCGGAGGCATGCCCACGGCACTGGCGGCCGGATAGCTCACGGACGCGCCCGAAGCAGAGGTGGCCTCGGCGACCACGTCTCCCGGGCAGGTGATGCTCGCGGGAGGATAGGTGCACGTTCCGCCCCCGCACGTTCCGCCCGCGCACGCGCTCTGGCAGCAGACGCCCTCCACGCAGAAGCCGCTGGTGCAGTCCGGGCCAGTGGCGCACTTCGCACCGTTCACGGGGTCGGACACGAGCCGCAGCTTGGTGCGCAGCTGCGCGACCGCCACCTCATACGGTTCATACGCCACCAGGAAGCGCCCCCGTCCCCAGGATGCGACCGCCGGCACCGTCGTGCTCGACACGCTCATGGGGATGTCGGAGATGAGGAACCGCGCCGCGTCCACCAGCGTGAGGTCTGGCATCAGCCGCCCGCCCAGGAGCTGGTACGCGGACGCGGAGCTCTCCCGCCAGACCAACAGATAGGCATTGCCATCGAACGCCAAGGCAGGGGCGCCCTTGGAGGCACTGCCCGCGAAGAGCTCGCGACCCGCGCCGTCCAGGAGGGCTCCATCCTGGGCCCTGACCCGCGCGCCGTAGAGCGTCGAGGGGGTCCAGCTCACCGCGTCGTACCAGACGACCAGGAAGTGCGTTCCATCGAAGGCCACGGCGGAAGAGCGCTGCATCTCGGCGCGGGTCGTGACCGGAAGGCTCGGACTGTCCGCGACGGTGCCGTCCGAGGCGCGCACGCGTGCGGCATGGATGTCCTGATTCGAGCTCCCGTTGCGGTAGTCGGTCCAGGTCACCAGGAAGTAGCCTCCACCAAAGGCCACCGCGGGAGTGCCCTCGTCGTAGCTGCCCACCGCCACCGCGATGCCGGCGGGGTCCAGCACGGCCCCGTCCGAGGCCCGGACCCGCGCGCCATACACATCCTTCGTCCCGCCCGTGCCGTTCCGGTAGTCCTCCCACGTGACGAAGAACAGCCCGGCGCCGGCGGCCACCCTGGGATAGAACTGCGAGTTGGACGCGGCGCTGATGACGATGGGCGAGGACTCCAGCACCACCCCATCCGACTCCCGGACACGCACGCCCAGGATGTCGTAACCGGAGCTACGGCCGGGCAGGCTGTCCATCCACGTCACCAGGAACTGGCCCTCCGCGAAGCTGACGGAGGGATTCGTCTGGGTATTGACACCCGTGGCGATGGGGATGGCCACCGGATCAAGCACGACACCATCCGAGGCCCTCACCCGCACGCCATAGATGTCGGAGTACGCGGGGCGCGCACGCGTGTCCTGCCACACCACGAGGTAGCTGTCCGCGCCCGCGGCCACGGCGGGCGCCCCTTCGGCGTTGGCCTCCGCGGAGAGCATCAGCGGAGCGGTGTCGAGCACCGCCAGATCCGAGCCGCGCACCCGGATGCCAAGGATGTCCTTGCTGGAATCGAGCAGGTCCGTCCAGACGACCAGGAACCGGGTCCCGTCGAAGACCGTGAGCGGGAGTTCCTCGGCATGCGTGAGGGACGAGGCCAGGGCCACCGTCTGGCCGAGCACCGTGCCATCCACGCCGACCCGCACGCCCCAGACGTCCCGCTGGGAGCCGGACGTCCGCTGCCACACGACCAGGAACTGGCTTCCATCGAAGGCGCAGGAGTTCGAGACCTGAGACTCGGGGCCGGTGGCCAGGGCAAGCCCCTGAGGGTCGAGCACCACGCCATCCGCGCTCCTCACCCGCGCGCCGTAGATGTCGCTCTGCGCGGCACCGGCACGGGTGTCATCCCAGGTCACAAAGAAGGTGTCACCGGCGGCGGCGATAGAGACCCCGCTCTGGGTGCCAATCGCACGGGAGATGGCGATGCCCGCCGGGTCGACCACGGTGCCAGCGACGCTGACGCGCGCCCCGTAGATGTCCGTCGCCGAGCTGTTCCTGTCGTCGGTCCAGGCCACCAGGAACTGACTGCCGTTGAAGCTCACGGCAGGTGAGTGCTGGGCCCCTGACAGGCGGGCAATGGGGATGCCGGAGCTGTCGAGCACCGCGCCATCCGACGCCCTCACGCGCGCGCCGTAGATGTCACTGAACGTGTTCCGGGAGTCGCTCCAGACGACAAAGTAGTTGGCGCCATCGAAAGTGATCGCTGGCGAGTTCCTGCTCCCCTGGCCGACGGAGACCGCGAACGCGCTCCCCAGACGCTGACCCGTAGCGCCACTCACCCGCACCGCGTTGATGCCGCTGGCCTCATCCCAGGCCACCAGGAAATCGCTCCCGTTGGAGGCGATGGCGGGATTGGACTGGGGGCCCCACCCCGTCCCCAGGAGCAGGCCCGAAAAGTCCAGCACCGCGCCATCCGAGCTGCGCACGCGGGTGCCAACGACCTCATTGTCGGTGCCGTTGTTGATGACCCATGCCAGCAGGTAGATGCCATTGCCCACCGCGACCGCCGGAGAGGATTCACTGTTGCGACTCGATGTGGGCACCGGGGCGTCGGGGCTGATCTCCGGAGAGATGATCGGATCCAGCACGGCCGGATATCCCGACTCCTCCAACACCCGCGCCGGCACGCGCAGCACCAGCGCCTGCCCCTCCCGCACGGACGCCACAGGAGTGCGCGTGCCCGCCGCGTCCACCCAGGTGGCCCGGCCGTATCTCACGCCCAGCCCTGTCTGACGGTCCACGAAGTGGTGTCCCTGCGCCGTCTCGCTGACGTAATCCATGCCCGTCAGCTCCACCCGGACCTCCAGGTCGCCCGAGCCCTCCGGCCGCGCCGCCAGCTCCCAGCGCTGCTCCAGCCCCGCGTCGCCATTCTGGAGGACCTCCACCACCGGCCCCCGCTCCAGAGCCAGCGCCCCGTCGTCGCGCACCGACGTCCGCGCGGCCTTCGCCAGCGACTGCCCACCCCGGGAGACCGACGCCGTCCTCACCCGCAGCGGCGAGCCGGTAACGGGAGCGTCCTGCCCTTCCGTCACATGGCGCGGCGAGACCTGCACCGACCCACCGGCGTCGACCCGGACCGAGTACGTCCCCTGCCCGCTCGTGAAGGCCCCGGACTCCGCGCGGAAGGACTGGCGCACGCGGCGGATGACGGCCTGGAAGTCGATGGCCGGCGAGACGTCCACCAGAGCGGAATCGCCAGTGGACGCGGGAGCGCTGGATGCGGGCTCCACGGGCAGCTGCGTGGGAGTGCAGGCGGTGAGGAGCAACACCAGACCGGCCGCGAGCGCGGAGGTCAGACGGAGACAATGGCGGGAGGCCATGAGGACTTTCAGTGCAGGAAGAGGTGTCAGCCCATGCGCGACGGTGCGGCACGCCGACAAGGACAGACACTACCTGAAGGCCGCCCCCTTCGATAAGTCGGTGCGCCCTGACCCGGGCCCGGAAGGGCGCGAATCACAAGCACGTTTTGAATGCCTTCCATGTTTCGCGGTGTCCGCCACGCCCATGAGCCCGCGGGGTCGGTTCAGGGGTAGATTCCAGGCATGAAGACGCTTCCCGCCCTCGCACTGCGAGTGACCGCCCTGTCCCTGCTGTCCGGCTGCGCGACGCTCGACACGTCGAACATGTCGCCGTCCTGCCGCGACCAGTACGACGCCTGCCTCGACAGCTGTCAGCCACGCGGCCGGCCCGCATCGAGGCAGCCGCCGGACTCCGCGCAGGGCTACGCGGAGCGGCTCACCCCCGATACGCAGACGCCGGCCTGCACCGACTCCTGCAAGCAGCAGGCGAAGACCTGCTCCTGAGCCCATGGCCCCGGAGCGCTACGAGACGCTGGACGGCTCCACGCCGGACGTCACCCCGCTGGCGGCGGAGGTGGGGCTCAAGCAACCGTTGAGCGCCTTCACCCTGCTGGAGGGAGGCGACGTCTTCGAATCGCGCGGAGGCCGCCCCCCCGCGGAGGGCCCCGCGCGGGCCCGCGCCTATGTGAGCGCGAAGCTGGAGCTCAAGCCGTACGGCGCTCCGGCGGCCCAGGTGAAGCGGGTGCAGGACGAGGTGGTGCGGCAGCTCGCCGGGAACCTCCAGCTCATCGCCCGCCTGGAGGCCGCGCGGCCCCTGACGCTGGAGCTGATTCCCCCCGGGCACACGCTGGTGAAGTACGGCTATCCCCGGGCCGTGTCCCCCCAGGCCGCGGGCCTCTTCTGGGACCATCCGGACTGGCCCCGGGCAAGAATCGCGCTGCGGCAGGACCGGCTGGAGTCGGAGCAGTACCTGGTCTTCCACGAGGTGGCGCACGCCATCCAGGGGCTGGCCTTCACCCAGAAGGAGAGCGAGCTCATCTACCGCACGATGCTCCGCACGTACCGCAGCCGCGCCGCGGTGGATGAGGTCTTCGCCATCTACAGCGAGCGCGAGTTCGTCACCGGCGTCTCCGCGCACGACCTGCGCGCCCCCGGCGTGTACGGCATGGCCCGCCAGCGGTGGAACGAGGAGCACCTCTTCACCCGCTTCGTGCGAAACCTCTATTTCCCCTACAAACCCCTGGCGGGTGGCACGGCGGGAATGACTCCGTCCAGCTTCGGTTGAGACGGTCTCCAGGCGCCCGGCCACGCCCGGGACGCGAGGCATCCTCGGATTGAAGCCCGCTTCCGTCGCATGGTAGGAGGAGGCGGGCCGGTCGCCTCGACGGAACATCATGGACTCCCCCGGTGCTGAACGGCCTCGTCGCCGGTTGACGCGAATCATCGCGGGCGCAGGCCTGATCCTCCTCGCGACGTTCGTCCTCCTGCTCATCGCGGTCGTGACCGCGCTCCACCACTTCGACCACCCCTGGCTGAAGCCGCACGTCGTCTCGCAGGTGGAAGCGGCCTCGGGCGTGCGGCTGGACTACCAGACGGCGCGAATCGACGTGCTCTCCGGGCTGCGCCTGGAGGGCCTGGTGGTGCGGACCCCACCGCCGTTCCAGGACGTCGCGCCCGAGTTCCTGCGCGTCGACACGCTGGAGGTCGCGTGGTCGTTCGGGGCACTGGTGAAGGGGCCGATCCGGGTGGAGCGGGTGGCGGTGCGCGACGCGACCGTCGTCCTGGTGGCGGATGAAAAAGGGACCACGTCGCTCACGAACCTGACCGGACCGCCGGAGCCCGAAGCCGTGGATGAAGCGTCCCCCGGGACATCCCGGCAGGTCGCGGACCTCTTCGCCTCCCCGTTCCCCGTCTCGAACATCGAGCTGTCGAACGTGTCGCTGACGTATGTCCGCGTCCAGGGCGGCGCGGTGGTGGACCGCTGGTCCCTGCGCGGGCTGGAAGCCGGAATCGAAGCGAAGCCGCGGGACAAGGGCTGGAAGCTCTTCGTGGACCTCGGCAAGCCCGGGAAGCCGCTGGCCCTGGCGCTGAACCGCGAAGCGCCCGCCGCCGAGGCCCTGCTGGAGCTGGCCCTGTCGGTGGAAGCGAGCACGGACGTGGCTCACGTGAAGGTGGACCTGGACGTCGCGAAGCAGACCTTCGATCCGCGCTTCACGCTCCGCTCGCTGCTGCACGGCGCGGTGACGGCGAAGTTCGACGCCAGCAAGCAACACACCACCGTCGAGCTGGAGCGCACGCGGCTGACCGACAGCGCCGAGGTGCAGGCCCAACTGGTGCTTCCGGATGCGTCGGAGGTTCCTCCCGTGCTGACACAGGCCCTGGCGAACGTGGACCTGGGACGGCTGTTGCAATGGATCCCCGCGGACCTGCGCCCGTTCACGCTGGAGCGCGGCAAGGTGCACCTGGAGGCCCGCGAGGTCACGCTCAGCGACATGCCCCAGCTGGGAGCCCAGGGCCGGCTCGGGCTGGACGTCGACGTGGCGAAGCTCCTCTTCGTGCAGGAGGCGCTCCGGGTGGAGCTTGGCGATGGACGCATCTCGCTGACGGCGACCCCGGATGCACCCCAGGGCCTGGCCACGCGGCTCGCGTTCGCGCTCCAGGGGCTGGACGTCGGAGGCGCCACTCCGCTCCGCGTTCCGAAGGCCTCCGGAGAACTGACGGGGCGTCAGCTGAGGCCCGACCTCTCCTCGCCCTTCCGGGTCGCGGGCGACGCGGCCCTGTCCGCCAAGGTGGATGCGCTGGACGTCCGGGCGTCCGGGTACCGTGCGATGGCGGAGCGCCTGGGCTTCCAGCTCCAGGTGCCCCTGACGGCGAAGCCCCCGTTCGCGCTGAAGGCGGACCTGCCCGTGGAGACGCTCCGGGTGCTCGCCCCGAAGGGCCGCGAGGTGCTCAAGGGGCCCGCGCGCGTGCAGCTGAACGTGACGGACGCCTTCCCCACGATGGAGGAGCCCCGCCTCAGCAAGGCTCGCGCGCGACTGGAGCTGGACGTGGGCACGCTGCACGCGTCGCTGGACGCCACCAAGGGCACCGACGACGTGGCCTACACGCTGGCAGTCCAGACGCCGGACCTCGTCGCCGCACGGCCCGTCATTCCGGATGACGTCGCCGCGCGGCTCCCCTGGAAGCAGCTCGCCGTGGCGCTGACCTCCAAAGGCAGACTGACGGCCCTCTTCGCCCCCTCGCCGCGCGTGGATCACCAGACAGAGCTGCGCCTGGGGAAGCCGGGATGGGACGACGTGTCGGCCGCCAGCGCCGCGCTGGTGCTGAAGTCGCAAGGGGACGAGTGGAAGCACCAGGGCGCCCTGGACCTGAAGCTCGAAGGGCTGCGCATCGGAGACACCGACGCGGGCGTGCAACACCAGACGCTGACGTTCGACGTCGACCGCCGCAAGCTCGCGCTCAAGCTGGGGCTCAACGGCCGTGAGGGCCTGAAGGTCGCAGCCGACGCGGCGCTGGCGTTCAACCCGAAGGCCCGCGCGCTCCGCGTGGACGTGAAGGGCGACTTCCCGCCGCTGGGCCCCCTGTCGCCGCTGCTGGCGAAGGCGAAGGTGCCTCCGGAAGTAGACCCCTCCAAGCTCGCGATGACCGGCGAGCTGCACGGCACCCTGACCGGGCTCATCACGCACCTGGGCTCCGACGGAAGCTTCCGCCTGGCCCCCATGCCTCCGCGCGCCGCCAGCTTCGAGGGCAAGGCCCACATGGACCTGCGCGGCGTGCGCTGGAAGCAGGCGGACCAGACCATCAACGTCCCCGCCCTGCGTTGGGAGGGCGAGTCCCACGCCGAGGGCTCCCAGCGCACCGTCCGCACGACCCTTGCGGTGGAGAAGCTCACCGTCAGCATGAACGAGCGCCGGTTGACCTTCGCGGACCTGTCCAGCGACAGCACCGCCACCTTCACCGACCAATGGGAGAAGGGGGACATCGAGCTGAAGCAGCTCGTGAAGGTCCGCTCGATGGAGCAGAAGCCGGCGCTGCCCTACCCCGTCCAGGACGTGGAGGCGTCGTTCTCCGTCGTGCGCAAGCCCACCGGCGTCATCCGCATCCCGGACCTGAAGCTGTCCAATGGTGGCACCCAGACGCTGCTGAAGGTCCGGGGGCGGCTCGACCTGAGCAACGAGCAGCAGCGCATGGGGCTCCGGGGCTCGCTGGAGCAGGACCTGGCCCGCCTCGCGCGGCCCGGCCAGGTCGAAGGCAGCGGCAAGGTCACGGTGGACTTCCGCGTGGCGTCGCCGGACCTGGTGGTCTTCCGCACCTCCTCCAACCTCAAGCTCCAGGACGTGAACGTGCGGATGCCCGAGTCCGGCATCGCGGTGGAGGCGCTCAACGGCGACGTGCCGCTGACGGAGAACGTGGAGGTCTCCCAGGACGGCGTGCGGCTCTTGAACGACCTGGACGTGAATCCGTACTCGATGCTGCGCTTCGCGGATCAGCACCCGCTGCTCACACGCAGCGGCTTCATGTCCGCGGACCGCATCACCACGCCGTGGGTGACCATCGCGCCGCTGGCGGGCAACCTGGCCATCAACCAGAACGTGTTCTCCATGAGCCAGCTGGAGATGGGCGTCCGAGGAGGACGCATCACCGGCCAGTGCATGCTGAACTGGCAGGGCAAGCACTCCACGCTGGAGGCCCACGTGAGGGCCACGGGCGTGAAGTCCTCCCGGGGCGAGCCCTTCGACGGCAACGCCGCCATGGTCATCTCCGCCAGGGACCGCAGCATCAACGGGCGCGCGGAGATCCTGCGCATTGGCAACCGCCACCTGTTGGACCTGCTGGACCTGGAGGACCCGCACCACACCGACCCCGCCACCAACCGCGTCCGCTACGCGCTGGGCCTGGGGTACCCGGAGCACGTGCGCGTGAGCTTCAAGCAGGGCTTCGGCAGCCTGCTCATCACCATGGGCGGCCTGGCCCGGCTGGTCAGCATCAACGAGATCCGGGGCATCCCCCTGGGCCCCATCGTCGACCGCCTCATCACTTCCATGACCCCTCCGGAGGCCCTGCAATGAAACACCGTGGGTTGTTGCTCGTGGCCGCCCTCGCCGCGTCCGGGTGCATCAGCGCCCCGGAGATCGTCATGGTGGACCGGGCGACGGCGCTCGAGGAGCAGGCCGCGGGCTCGTACAAGGACGTGGAGCAGCGGCTGGCGCGCGCGGGCATGAACCCCACGCCGGTGCCGCTCACGCCCAACCAGTTGGAGGACCTGGGCATCCAGCCCCCGCCGCTGGTGGAGAACCTGGGCAAGACGCAGGCGGACCGCGTGGACGACCTGGTGCGGCGCCACTGCGTGGGCGAGGGCAAGGACGGGCTGCTGGTGCTCACGCGGCGCCAGTGCACGGCCGGGCGCGTGTCCGCGGATGACGCCGCCCTGGTGGAGCGGGTGAACCGGGCCCGGCGCCAGTTGTGGCAGTGGATGAAGACCGTGCGCCCCGGCGTGCCGGAAGCGACGCTGCGCCAGAACTGGCGTCTGGCGCACGCGGAAGGCGTCGTCTGCGGCGGCTGGGTGGAGGCCGAGGACGGCACCTGGGGAGAGAAGAAGTGCTGACGCGCCCAGGCCCCTGGGTCCTGGCCCTGGCCGTGCTCGTCGCGGGCGGCGCCTGGGCCCAGGACGATGAGAACGACGGAGGCATGCGCCTGCCCGAGCGGCTCACCGTGGGCATGGGCGACCAGTTCCTGGGGCAGCTGGGGCCCGACGAGAACTCGCTGCTGTTCGTGTCCAACCGGGACATCGCGACGGAGATCTTCGTCCAGGACCTGGAGAAGGGCCGTGAGCGCCGCCTCTTCGACGAAGGCGCGGACGTGACGTGGCCGCGCATCAGCCCCAATGGCAAGCAGCTGCTCTACATCTCGTTCCGCACCCAGGCCGGCGGCCAGCTCTGCGTGAGGGAGCTGCCAGAGGCGAAGGAGCGCCGCTGTCTGGAGGAGGAGCTCAGCGCGCTGCAGGCGGAGTGGATCGACGACACACACATCGCGCTGGTGAGCCGCGCGACCATCCAGGGAGACCTGCGGCTGTCGAAGGTGGCGCTGGGGGCCGGGTGGCACGTGACGCCGCTGCTCGACCGCAACCTGACCAGCCCCACCTTCTCCCCGGACGGGCGCTGGCTGGTGTACGTCCCCGTCAAACGCTCCGTGCAGGAGGTGGGGCCGGGCTTCGCCGCGCGAGCGGCGCCGCACCTGGAGGCCGTCCGGTTGGATGTCCCCGGCGCGGCCCCCGTCCCGCTGACGCTGGACATCCCGGGGCAGACGGGCCAGCCGGTGTTCGCGCGCGACGGACGCTCACTGTACGTGGTGCAGTTCTTCACCGACTCCAACGGGGACGGGGTGATTGACGCGAGCGACAGCGGGGTGCTGTTCCGCGTGCCCTTCGCCTCCGAGCGCGACGACGCGCCCGCCCAGGCCGCCGCCGCCAGCCCCAACCAGCTCACCAGCGAGGCGTGGAACTGCGAGTACCCGTCCCCCACCGCCGCGTCGCTCGTCACGACCTGTTCCCGGGGCCAGTCGCTGGACGTGTATCAACTGCCGCTGGATGGCCAGGTGCCCGGCGAATGGGACGTGAAGCGCCTCAGCGAGGAGCTGGGCATGGTGGGCCGGCGCGCGGATCAGCTCATCCTCTACCGCCAGCGCCTGCTGCTCGAAACCCGGCCCAAGCTCCGCCGGTTGTTGATGATGCGCCTGAGCCAGCTGCACCTGGCCTACGGCGACTTCGACGCCGCGGACTTCTACGCCCGCCAGATGTCGAAGGTGGACGACCCCGTCACCGCCGGGCTGTCGGAGCCGTTGCGCATCCTCATCGCCCACCGGAAAGCACTGAAGGAGCGCGACCGGGGCCGCATGGTGGACGAGCTGCAGGAGGCCGAACGCCAACGCATGGCGGCCCTGGACCCCGCCGCCGCGCCCAGCCCGCCCTCCGCCGTCTACCGGCACGTCGTGCGCAGCGAGCTGGCGCAGTCGTCCGGCGACTTCACGCTCGCCCGCCAGGAGCTGGAGGCGGCCCAGCTGACGGACACCACGCCGCGCGCGGTGCTGGAGGGCTGGTACGAACAGGCGGACGCGCTGTACCGGGAGCTGGACGACCGGGACGCACTGGTCGCCGCCGGTCACAAGCTCTCCCAGAACAAGGTCTTCAAGCAGGACGACCAGCTCGACTTCGCGCGCGGCGCCGTCCGCGCCCTGTACCGGGGACGCCCCTACGCGGAGGCGGACGCCGCCATGGCCCAGGCGCTCGCGGCGGAGCCCCCTGGGACACCGTATGCGTTCGCCCTGGAGCTGGGCCGCCACGTCAATGCGTTGAACGAGGAGCGCCCTCCCCGCCCCGTCCGGGACGCCCTGGTCGCGTTCTACAAACAGCAGACGGATCCGCTCCGCCGCCGCGTGGTGGTGCAGGACGCCGCCGAGCGCGCGGCGAGCCTGGGCGCCGACGGCGTGATGGAGGCCCTGGCGACGCTCTACGTCGACGACGCGCCGGCCGGCACCGAGGAGCGGCGCCGGGCGGAGCGGCTGTTCCGCCGAGCGCTGATGGGCCGCGCCTACCGCCGCATGGGGCGGGACCGGATGGACGAGGCGCGCGCGGACTTCGACCTCGTGACCCGCAGGACGGGCTCGCTGGAGAGCGCCGTCGAGTCCATGAGCCTGCGCCTGCGCGCGGGCGTCGCCCCCGACGTGGTGATGAAGGAGGTCACCACGGAGGTGCCGGGCAAGGCCGTGTCGCTCTCGCACTTCGTGAAGGCCTACGTGACGACGCGCCGGCTGTCCAAGCTGGATGACGACGCCCACGCCCAGGCGGTGAAGACCGGCCTCGCGGAGCTGCGCGCGGCGTGGCAGGAGCTCAAGAACCAGCGCGAGGTGCAGGCCCTCATGGGGGCCATCCACCACGAGGACTTCCTGCGCGGCCGCAACCCCGCCGCCGCCGAGCGCGCCAACCGGCACTACCTGGTCGCCCTGGACCTGGTGCGCAACAACGCGCGCTACAAGGCCATGATCCTCGGCGCGCTGGGACTGCTGCACACGCAGGTGGGCAACTACCACATCGCCCTGGGCTACCTGGACGAGCGGGACAAGCTGCCCTACACGGACAACGGCGCGGGATTGTCGGTCTCCCTGGCCCGTGCCCGGGCGCTCCTGCACGTCAACCGCGAGGCGGAGGCCGCGCAGGCGGCGGACAAGGCCCTGGCCACGGTGGAGGCCACGCCGAAGATGGAGCGGTTCCTCCCGTTGGTGACGGACCGCGCGGCGCTCTACAACCTGGCCGCCGGCCGGTTCGAACGGGCCCTGACACTCTACGACCGCGCGCTGCCCGGCATCGAAGCCGGCCCCCGCGACGAGGCGGGCCTGCGCAACCGGCTGGTGCTGCGGCTGGCCCGCGGCGGCGCGGCGCTGGGCGCGGACAAGCCCCAGCGAGCGCTGGAGGACCTGGACCAGGTGGACCGGGACCTGGCGACGCCCGCCGTGCGGGCCACGCTGAAGCAGGCGCACGCCACGCCCAAATTCGTGCAGCGCGCGTATCGCATCATCGCCGCGGGGCTGCGCGCCAACGCGGAGACGCGGCTCGGGCGCATGGACGCCGCGGCCCGAGCGCTGGAGCAGCGGCGCGCGCTGTTCCTGGAGCAGTTCGACGAACTGGATCGCGACGAGGACATCCGCGCGGTGACGCTGGCGGAGCTGCGGCTGGCGGAGAACGCCGTGGACCGCCGCGACCCGGCGCAGGCGGCGCAGTGGCTGGGCAAGGCGCTGGAGCACGCCGATTCGCTGATGGCGCGCACGCACGCGCCGGTCGATGCAGGCCAGCTGGACGTGCTCTGGTTCGCGGCGCAGCTGCAATCCGAGGACAAGACGCGGATGCCCTTCGACGTGCCCCAGCGGATGGAGCAGGCGCGGCGGACGCTCATCGAGCAGCGCGACCCGGCGTGGCGCGCCTATCTGGCGTGGTTCAACATCTACCTGGCGCTCGACGGGAAGGTCCCTGCCTCGGCGGACAAGCCAGCCCCGGGGCAGGAAATCCAGACGGCGTCTGAATAGCGGCTGCGAACACATGACGCCCAGGCCCACACGCTTCGGAGCGTCGCTCGCACGGCCCGGGCCACGGCGGCCGGGGCGGTCCTCCCCAAGGCGAATAGCCCCTCACCGCCAGTCCGGCCCCCTGCCTGCCAGGACGGCCGGAAACCCGGCGGCTTGGAGTGTCGTTTCCTGAAAGTCACGAACTCCCCGTCAGGATGTCAGACGTCGTCCGTATGGTGTCGGGCATGGAGGCGATGATGCAGACGATGTTGGTGTTCGTGCCGGTGGCCCTGCTGGTGGGCGCCGTGGTGATGATTCCCCGCTCCCGCCGTCGCGTGCGGCGGTGGAAGGTGCGGGCCGGGTAGCAGGCGGATCCGCGCCCGTCGGATCCGCTCCCTTCCGAGGGAGCGGAGCGTGCTGACGGGGGCTCGAAAACAGATGCTTGACGGGGGCGGATGAGGACGGTACAAGCCGCCTCACTGAATCACGGCGGGGCCGCCCAGGGCGGATAGCTCAGCGGTAGAGCGGCGCCCTTACAAGGCGATGGTCACAGGTTCAATCCCTGTTCCGCCCATATAGATTTTTGTGGGGAGTTAGTTCAGTTGGTTAGAACGCCGGCCTGTCACGCCGGAGGCCACGGGTTCAAGTCCCGTACTCCTCGCCACTAGAGAGGCCCGGAACCGAAAGGTTCCGGGCCTTTCGCTTTTTCAGCTCCCCTGCACGGGGAGCTTCTCGTGTTCGAAGATCCTCACCGCGGGCAAGGACCCGCGTCAGACGGCCGAGGGCCCTCGCAAGGACCGGTGGTACTTCTGGAGGATGCGCTCCACGCGCATCTGGCCGAGCAGCGCCTGGAACCCCTCCGTGGCCACCAGCGCTCCTTCCACCGCGTCCATGGTCAGGGCCGGGTTTCCCGCCTGCTCCACCATCCAGCGGCCGTCCGCGGTGATGGCGAACACGGCGCGCTTGGGCTCTCCGGGCAGCCACACCACCAGGAAGAGGTTCTCGCACTCACACCCGGGGTCCGCGCACAGCTCGATCCGCCAGGCGTAGCGCTGCCCGTCCAGTTCCACGCGGCCCAGGATGTCGCGCTCCAGGTCCGCGCCCTCGCCCAGGAGCGACTCCGGCAGCTGCACCTCGAAGGCGCCCTCCAGCCGGCCCATCGCTTCGAGCACCTGCGCGCGGCGCTGGGTCACCAGCGTGTCGAAGCCCTCCTGGAAGCCGGGCGCCTGCGACGCCGCGCGCACGACGCCGCCCCAGCGGTCCTCGGCGGGGCGCAGCTCGTCATCCAACAAGGTGCCGTCAGCGGTGAGGGTCAGGGCCTTCTGCTCGCCGCCCGCGGTCACCTTCAGGTTCACGGTGTCGCAGAGGCAGCCGTCGTCGGTGCAGGTGGCGCCATGCACGGACACCGCGCCGAACTCCGGCGTCTGGCAGTCCGCGAGGTGGCGGAGCGATTCATTTCCGGAAGAGGTCATCATCGAAAGGGAGTCCTGGAAGGAGGGAGCGTGCGGCTCACTTCACGTTGGCGAGCGGCGTCTCGATGAACTTGCCCTTGCCGGCGAGGTCCTTGAGGTCGACATCCCCCGACTCCAGCGGACGGCGCGGGGTCTGGGGATTCTGCCGCACGCCGTTCGTCTTCTCGTGGGCGGAGATGATGGGCAGCAGGCGCACGCCGTCCTTGGGCACCTGGAAGCCCTGCGCCTGCAACTCCGCGCTCAGGTCCTTGCGGAACAGGTTCGGGTTCTTCGCCAGGTGGCTCGTCGTGTACTCGCAGTTGGCGCAGGTGTAGCGCGTGGTGTGGCCGCTGTACGTCACCGCGTGGATCTTCGAGCCCGGCGGCAGCGTGCCCTTGAAGGACGCGGCGATGTCCTTCGCCGCGCCCGGCGCCATCAGCCTCGCCGCGTCGGACTGCTCGCTGTGCGCGAAGGTCGTATTGAAGTCCGCGCTGGGCGGAGTGGGCTTCGAATACCGGGCCTCCGCGGGCGCTCCGGCCTGCAGCGCGTTGCGCTGGGGGGTGCGGCCGAAGTCGTCCGAGCCCGCGACCTTGGAGCCGCTGAACTCGTAGCCGGGCGTCTTCGTCGTCGAATCCTTCATCCCGCTGACGGACACGCGCTTGCCGTCATTGGTCAGGTCGTGCACGTTGGGGTGGTACATGCGCTTCATCGCATCCGGCGGCGGCACGTTGGAGCCCGCCGACTTCGTGTAGGCCCCCTGCGTGTGGACCGCGCCGAAGGACGTGGCGAAGAAGTTGGTGTTCTTGCTCAGGCCCGCGCCGCCCGCCGTCCTCCCCTTCACCCCCTCGGTGCGCGCATTCGCCTCGATGCCCGCCAGCCGCTGGTGCTCGTTCGTCAGGGCCTTGCCGTCGTCCAGCTTCAGCGTCTTGGCCGGGTTCTTGGAGCCGTACACCGCGCCGCCAAAGCCGTCCGTGAAGACCTTGTGCTCCGGGGGCGGCTTGAGGGCCGGCTCCTTCTTCGGCTTGGCCTTCGCCTGCGCCTGCACCTGGGCCTTGGAGGCAATCGGATTGTGCTGCACCGACTGCCTGGCCTGCTTGATGGAGGAGGTCGTCTTTATCTTGCCCATGGTTTCTCCCGGGAACTGCGTAAGGCTCGCCTGCATTTCCCCGGATTTGCAATGCCGACACCAGCGCAATGTGCGCCTATCGTCACAGGCATACGTCAGCGCACCCAGGAGCCACGCCTTGTCCTCCCGTTCCCGACGCCTGTTGACGACTGTCGTTGGCGCGCTCCTCCTGTGCTGCGTTTCCCTGCCGTCCTGGGGCCAGACGCCCTCCCCCACGCGCACCGCCCTCCGCGCCGCCCGGCTCTTCGACGGGAAGAGTGAGCGCATCCTTCCGGATGCGGTCGTGCTCATCGAAGGCTCGCGCATCCAGGCCGTGGGCACCGGCCTCTCCATCCCCTCGGGAACACGGGTCATCGACCTGGGCGACGTCACCCTGTTGCCCGGGTTGATCGACGCGCACTCGCACCTGCTGCTGGACATCGACCCGGAGAACGGAGGCGACAGCCTCCTCATCCCCGTCGCCCAGAGCAGCACCGCCGAGCGCGCGCTCCTGGGCGCGAAGCAGGGCCGCGAGCTGCTCGAGGCGGGTGTCACCACGGTGCGCGACGTGGGCAACTCGGGGGTCAACGGCGACGTGGCGCTGCGCAACGCCATCCAGCGGGGCTGGGTGCAGGGCCCGCGCATCTCCGCCTGCACTCGCGCGCTCGCGCCCCAGGGCGGGCAGTTCCCCACGCTCCAACCTCCGGCGCAGTCCCTCATCGAGCAGGAGTACGTCACCATCTCCGGTGCGGAGGAGGCCCGGCGCGCCGTGCGGCAGGCCCTCATGGACGGCGCGGACTGCATCAAGGTCATCGTCGACAACGGGCACAACCTCCTCTCCTTGGAGGAGCTGAAGGTCATCGTCGAGGAGGCCCACCGCAAGAAGAGGCCGGTGGCGACGCACACCACCACCGACGAGAGCATCCGCATCGCGGTCCAGGCGGGCGTCGACTCCATCGAGCATGGGTACTCGCTCCCGGATGACGTGCTGGCGCCCATGGTCCGCAATCGCATCTTCCTGGTCCCGACGGATGGCCCGATGGACATGTGTGACGCCTTCGATGCCCAGACTGGCAACGCGGAGCGCAAGCGTCAGGTGAAGGAGCGCTGCAAGAAGGCCGTGGCCAGGGCCCAGGAACGCCTCCGCCGTGCGGTGGCCGCGGGGGTCCGGATCGCCGCCGGCTCGGACATGTACCTGGTGATGCCAGGGCTGACGCGCGGCGAGGCCAGCGTGAGGGTGTTCATCTCGTATGCCGAGGCGGGCCTCAAACCCGTGGACATCCTGCGTGCCGCGACCGTGAACGCCGCGGAGCTGCTGCGCATGCAGGATCAGCTTGGCTCGCTTGGGCCGAACAAGCTCGCGGACCTGCTCGCGGTGGAGGGGGATCCGCTGAAGGACCTCCGGGCGCTGCGGCAGGTCCGGTTCGTGATGAAGGACGGGCAGGTGGTCCTGGACGCCCGCGCTCCCAGCAGGGGCCCGCCCTAGTCTGCTCCCTTGAAGTCAGCGGCGGACAGTCCGTGCCGCTTGAGCAGGTCGTAGAAGTCACTCCGGTTGCGCCCGGCCATTCGGGCCGCGGCGCTGACACTGCCGCTGCAGCGGCGCATGGCCTCCGCGAGGTAGGCGCGCTCGAAGGCATCGCGGGCTTCGCGCAGCGAGGGCAGGTCTGCGGCCCCGCCTGGAACGCCTGGCAGCTGCGCGCTCTCGGCCGGGGGCCGCTCCAGCGCCTGCCCCAGGCGCGGCACATGTCGCGGTTGAAGCTCGTCCGCGCCGGCCAGGAGCACCGCGGCCTCCATCTCGTGGATGAGCTCCCGGACGTTGCCCGGCCAGTTGTAGCGCTGCATGAGCTCCACCGTCGCGGGCGCCAGGCGCGGCGGGCGCAGGCCATAGCGGTTCGCCGTGCGCTCCAGGAAGAGCTGCGCGAGCAAGGGGATGTCCTCGAGCCGCTCGCGCAGGGGTGGCAGCTCGATGGGCACCACGTGCAGCCGGAAGTAGAGGTCCTGACGAAAGCGCTTCGCGGCCACCTCCTCCGCGAGGTCCCGGTTGGTGGCGGCGACCACCCGCACGTCCACGGACTCCTCCACGTCCGCGCCCACGCGCGTGAGCCGCTGCTCCTGCAGCACGCGCAAGAGCTTCACCTGCACGGACGGGGACGCCTCACCGATTTCATCCAGGAACAGCGTGCCGCCGTTGGCCGCGCCAAACAGGCCTTCGCGCTCGCGTACGGCCCCGGAGAACGCGCCCTTCACGTGTCCAAACAGCTCGCTCTCCAGCAGCTCTGGCGGAAGGGCGCCGCAGTTGACGGCGACGAAGCGCCCCGTGTTGCGGCGCGAGAGCACGTGGAGCATCCGCGCCGCCAGCTCCTTGCCGGTGCCACTCTCGCCGGTGAGCAGGACGGTGGCGTCGGTGGGGGCAATGCGGGCAATCACCTCGCGCACGCGCGAAATGGCCTCGCTGATGCCCAGGAGCAGGGGCTCGCCCTCCTCCCCCATGCGCCGCCGCAGCTCGGCCACCTCCTGGCGCAGCAGCGAGCGCTCGAGCGCGTGCGTGAGCTTCTGCATGAGCTCGTGGTCGTGAAACGGCTTGGTGAGAAAGCCGTAGGCCCCCTCCTGCATGGCCTGCACCGCGGTTTCGATGGAGCCGTGCGCGGTGAGCATGATGACGGACAGCTCGGGAGCACGCTGCCGCGCGGCCCGGAGCACGTCCATGCCATCCATGTCCTCCAGGCGCAGGTCGAGCACCATCGCGTCCACGCGCTCCTGCGACAGCCTGCGCAAGGCGCTCTTTCCCTCGCCCTCCACGGTCACGCGGTAGCCGCGTGAAGTCATCCGCATGGACATGAGCTCCGCGAGCTGGAGGTCATCGTCCACCAGGAGCACATGGGGCTGCTGGGCGGTGGGCTCAGGCGTCAAGGCGGACTCCAGGGGATGCGGGGTCTTCAAGGGGAATCCAGAAGGTGAAGGTGGCGCCAGGCCCGGGCGTGTCCGCGAGCGACAGCTCCCCTCCGTGCGCGACAATCATCTCGCGCGCGATGGCAAGGCCCAGCCCCGTACTGCGGCGCCCGCCCACCTCGAGGCTCGCGAAGGGCCGGAAGATCCACTCGCGCGCGTGCTCGGGCACGCCTGGGCCCTGGTCCGCGACGGACAGCTGGACCGCGGGCACTGCGCTGGCGGCGCCAGGGCGCTTGCGGCTCACCAGCTCACACGTGATGCGCACCGTCTTGCCCGCGCTGGAGACAGCGATGGCGTTGCTCACCAGGTTGGACAGGGCGCGCTCGACGAGAGGATCATCCATGGGCCCACGCACGGGCTTCGCGGCTGCGTCGTACACCAGCTGGACCTTGCGCTCATCCGCTTCGAAGGCCAGGTCCTGGAGGACGTTCCGGACAATCTGGTCCACCGAGGCCCCGGCATTGCGCTGCAGCGGCTGGCCGGACTGCACGCGTGACAAATCCAACACGGAGGTCACCATGCGAATCTCACGCTCGCACGCTGCCTGTGCGAGCTTCACCACGCGGGCCTGCTGCGGTGTCAGCGGGCCCGTGCTGCCATCACCCAGGAGCGAGAGGGCCTCGCGCACCCGGGCCAGCGGCGTGCGCAGGTCGTGGGACACCGAGGCCACGAACGCGCTCTTGAGCTGATCCAACTCCGCCAGGTGCCCACGCATGCGGTCCAGATCCAGCGAGAGCGCGCGCAGCTCCTCGGGCCCGCGCAAGGGGGGCAGCGGGCTGAAGTCACCCTGGCCGATGCGGCGCGCATGCGTGGAGAGCAGCGCCACCGAGTTCGACACCGCGCGCGCCTGCGCGAAGGCGAGCACTCCCGCGGCGAGGATGCCCAGGAGGCCGAAGAGTCCGCCGGAGCGCAGCGCCGCCGAGCCGATGCCACGCGCGTGGTCCTCCTTCGCCTGGATGGCCAGGCGCATGTCCCGCGTGCGCTCGGACCACACCGTGGTGAGGACCTCATCCAGTTGCAGCCGCCGCTCCCGCAGCGGAAACGACAGCATCGACTCACAGGTGCCGGCCTGCTCCAGTTGCAGGGCGTACTGCACATAGTCCTGGGCGCTCGCGCGGATGCCCGCATCGAGCTGCGCCGCGCCGGCGCCGAGCGCGGTCTGGAGCTCCTGGCGTGCGCTGGCGACAGCGCGGTGCACGGAGGGCGCGCTGCTGTCGTGCTGCTCGCAGGCCACCACTCCGCGCCGCACCGCCAGTTCGAGCGCCCAGGCCGCGACGTACACACGCTGCTCGCGCTCGAAGGAGGCGAGCTCCTGCTGGCCCACGCTCGCCACCACCTCGTGGGTGCGCATGAGGCCCACGGCCATCTGGGAGAACGCCGCCACCAGCAGCGCGGTCACCACCGCATAGGACAACAGGAGCCGAGCGCGCAGTCGAAGCACCAACATGGCGCGCAATCTAACGCGCGTCCGCGCGCACGGCCCGTCACTTCGCACACTTCGCCCGGCCGTCTGTCGGTCCCAACAGTGTTGGTCCGAGCCGACAGGGGGGCTGCTGGGATGGACCGACAGCGGTGGCGCGCTCCCCTCTGACAAGGCGTCTGGCACGGCATCTGAAAGACGCCTTCGTCCATGCGTTCGACGACCGCTCTCTCCAAGCGACCCTTCTCGACCCGGCGTGCGGGCGAGCTCATCCACAGCTGGCGCGAGATGGTGAAGCCCAGCAGCCTGCCAGCCGACGCGGCCGCCGGCTTGAGCGTGGCCTGTGTGGCACTTCCTCTCAATGTCGCGCTCGCGACCGCCGCGGGGCTGCCCGCGAGCGTGGGCCTCGTCTCCGGCGTGGTGGCCGGCATCGTGGGCGGGCTGCTCAGCGGCAGCCGCTACCAGGTCACGGGCCCCGAGGCGGCGCTGCTGCCCCTGGCCGCGGGCATCGTGGCGGCACATGGCGCCGCGGGCCTCGCCATCGCCACGGTGCTCGCGGGCGCCATGCAGGTGGCGTTGGGGCTCGTGCGCGCCGGGCGGTTCGCGCGGCTCATCCCCCGGCCGGTGGTGATGGGCTTCACGGTGGGTATCGGGCTCCTGCTGCTCAACACCCAACTGCCGCGGCTGTTCGCGGTGGAGGACACGCACACGAACGCCGTGGCGCTCATGCTGGAGCGCACCTGGGGCGAGCGCATTGGATGGCTCGGGGTTGCCGCCGGAGCCCTCACGGCGCTGGCCATGGTGGGACTGCCCCGGGTGCACAAGCGCATCCCCGCGGTGCTCGTGGGCCTGACGGTCGGCACCGTGCTCATGGTCTCGCTCGGCGCGGGCTACGACGCGGTGGGCGCCCTGCCGCGCTCGCTGCCCATGCCGACGCTGCCCTCCTTCGAAGGCGTGCACTTCGCCAGCCTCCTGCCGGCGGCCTTCGGCCTCGCGCTGCTCGCGTCGCTCGGCTCGCTGCTCGCGACGAGCTCGCTCGATACGCTCACGGGTGCGACCACCCACAGTGATTTGGACCAGGACCTGGTCGCGCAGGGCCTGGCCAACATCGCGGCCGGCGTGTTCGGCGGCTTCCCGGTGATGGGCGCCATCGTGCGCGCCAGCGCCTCCATTCAAGCGGGTGCACGCACCCGCGCCGCTTCTGTCCTGCATGCACTGTGGCTCTTCGTGGCCATGGCGCTGCTCGCGCCGCTGGTGGCGCGCATCCCCATTGCCGCACTCACCGCCATCCTGCTGGTCGTGGGGGTGCGCCTGCTCAATCTGGAGGGCCTTGTTGCCATGTGGAATCAATCCAAGTCGACGTTGGGAGTGGTGCTCGTCACCGCGCTGGGTATCGCCATGTTCAACGTGTTTGTCGGTATCGGGGCCGGGCTCGCGCTGGCGAGCCTCCTCTACGTGCGGCGCCACGGCGCCCTGCGGCTGGAGGTGCAGCGGGTGACGGATGCGTCGCAGCTGCAGCGAGGCCTGCACATGCAAGCCCCGGAAGCGCTCAACGCCCCCGAGGCGCTGGACCTCCTGGTCGCTCGCGTGGACGGCCCCATCCTGTTCATCAACCACCTCAAGCTCTACGACCTCGTCGAAGGCCCGCCCTGGGCGAAGCTCGTGGTCATCGACCTGTCGCGGGTGTCGCTCGTGGACGCCGCCGGTGTGGCGACGCTCCAGTACCTGGCGGAGTTCCTCGCCGTGCGCAGCTCTCACCTGGCCCTGGTGAAGGTGCCGCCCCATCTGGAGGCCGCGCTCGAGCCGCTCGCGAAGCACCTGCTCGAAAAGCGGATGCACGGCTCGCTCGAGGGTGCGCTCCTGGGTGCAGGCCTCATGTCCCCCGCGCCCATCGAGGAGCCTGTCGCCCACCCCGCGCACGCGTTTAGCGCCGCGCACAGCAGCGGGCTCGCGCTCGAGGGGCGGGGCGGGTAGCCCGCCGTACGCAACGGCAGCAGCGGGCCGGAGCCTCAACGGTTTCCGGCTCGTGAAGCACTGGGGCACACCGCGGGAAGCTGGTGCGAGGTCGGGCCTGCCCCCTAGCAGGCTGTTGAAGAAGCCCCGTTTGCTGGCACGAGGCTGGGCTTCTCGTTGCGTTCAATCTCAACCTTGTCTTCGGGGGGAGGCGGCGGTCGCAGAGCGCCTATGCGGCGGCCAGCCGCGCCATCCGCACCAGGTTGTACGCGGCGCCCACCAGATACGCCGCCAACTCCGTCCGCTCCCTGCCCTTGAAACGCGTCTTGCGAAAGCCACCCACCGTCTTCATCCAGCCCCAGCCTTCTTCGATTCGCTTCCGTGCCCGCTGGCTGAGTGCGTAGCCGGCGGGCCTCGTCGTTCGCCTGTCGATGGCCGAGCGGCGCCGAGTGTCCGTCGTCTGAGCAAGGTGAGGTCGCCCTTGCGCGCGAGCCGCGCCTCCGGGTCCGTCGTCGAGGCGTGCGTCGTGTTGCCGCGCTTCTGCCCATGAACGTTCACCGTCGGGTTGCCCTTGTCGTCGGGCGGCTCCTGCTTCTCGTCCTTCGGGCGGAACGACTTCAGGGACGCCCAGGCTTCAATCAGGCTGCCATCCACGCTGAAGTGCTCATTGCTGGTGAGCCCCGCGCTTTGCGCCTGGCTCATGACCGTCAGGAAGAATCTCCGGGCGACGTAGTGCTCCTGCAGCCAGTCCCGGTTCTGCTGCGCGGAGGACACCACGTCACGGTGCGGGGTGTCGATCCTCGGAGGGGCTTCTCAACAGCCTGCTAGTGGCAATGATTCGCAGTGAACCCCAGGGGGCCGGCCCTCGCGGGCGGCCTGGATGACCAGGGGGAAGTCGAGGTCGCCATGGCGGTCGAGCACCGCCGGGTCGAAGGAGGCTGTTCCGTTCCCCTCCCTTTCGTTCTCGATTCCGCGCGCGCTGCCCAGCCTCCTCTACGTGCGGCGCCATGGCGCCCTACGGCTGGAGGTGCAGCGAGTGCCCCTGGAGGAGCCTGTCGCCCGCCCCCACACACGCGTAAAGCGCTGCGTGGGGGCGGGAATCGCTCGTCACGAAAGGGGCGTCTGGCTCCGGCGGACGCGTCGGTGCGTACTCCAAAACAACAGCACCACCAGTCCCCACCCCAGACCTGACGAGGTGTTCGTGCCAGCGCCGCAACCCTGACCGCTCGGGGCCGGCCCCACGGGAGTTGGAGGGAGTGGCTCCTCCTCCACCGGATCTGGAATGGGGGCTGGAGGAGACAGCACCGTCACGTTGAAGGTGCAGGTGCTCGTGTTACCGGCCACATCCTGAGCCGTGATGGTGATGGCAGTGCGCCCCAGGCCGAACGTGGCTCCGGAAGGAGTGCTGTAAGTCACCGTTGAAGACGAAACCGCGTCAGAAGCGGAAGCGGGTGCGTACGCGACGAGGGCGCCCTGCGCGCTCGTGGCCTCCGCCTCCACGTCCTGAGGGCAGGAGAGCGCAGGCGCGGTGGTGTCGCGCACCTGGACAGCGAAGGAGCACGCCGCCATCTGCCCCAGACCATCCACCGCCGTCGCGGTGACGGAGTGGGTCCCCAATGCGAAGCGGGTGCCCGACACCTGGCTGTAGCTCACCGTCACCGGCGCCAGGCCCGTAGCCACGGCCGCCTCATAATTCACGACAGCCCCCTCGGCGCTCGTGGCTTCAGCAAACAGTGCGAGGGGGCAGGTAACGGACGGTGGAGGCGGAGGCAGCACCGTCACGTTGAAGGTACAGGTGCTCGTGTTGCCGGCCACATCCTGAGCCGTGACGGTGACGGCAGTGCGCCCCAGGCCGAACGTGGCTCCGGAAGGAGTGCTGTAAGTCACCGTTGAAGACGAAACCGCGTCAGAAGCGGAAGCGGGTGCGTACGCGACGAGGGCGCCCTGCGCGCTCGTGGCCTCCGCCTCCACGTCCTGAGGGCAGGAGAGCGCAGGCGCGGTGGTGTCGCGCACCTGGACAGCGAAGGAGCACGCCGCCATCTGCCCCAGACCATCCACCGCCGTCGCGGTGACGGAGTGGGTCCCCAATGCGAAGCGGGTGCCCGACACCTGGCTGTAGCTCACCGTCACCGGCGCCAGGCCCGAGGCCACGGCCGCCCCATAATTCACGACAGCCCCCTCGGCGCTCGTGGCTTCAGCAAACAGTGCGAGGGGGCAGGTAACGGACGGTGGAGGCGGAGGCAGCACCGTCACGTTGAAGGTACAGGTGCTCGTGTTGCCGGCCACATCCTGAGCCGTGACGGTGACGGCGGTGCGCCCCAGGCCGAACGTGGCTCCGGAAGGCGTGCTGTAGGTCACCGTTGAAGACGAAACCGCGTCAGAAGCGGAAGCGGGTGCGTACGCGACGAGGGCGCCCTGCGCGCTCGTGGCCTCCACCTCCACGTCCTGAGGACAGGAGAGCACAGGCGCGGTGGTGTCGCGCACCACGACGTTGAAGCTGCACGACTCGGTGTTGCCAGCCTCATCCGTGGCGGTGACCAGCACCGGAGTCGTGCCGAGCGCGAAAGGCGCCCCACCCGAGGGGCTGTATTGGAGCAAAGGCGAAGCGGTGACCACGTCCGTGGCGATGGCAGGAGGATGGCTCACGATGGCCCCCTGAGCGCTCGTAGCCTCCGCCTCCACGTCTTGAGGACAGGAGAGCGCAGGCGCGGTGGTGTCGCGCACCTGGACAGCGAAGGAGCACGCCGCCATCTGCCCCAGACCGTCCACCGCCGTCGCGGTGACGGAGTGGGTCCCCAGGGCGAAGCGCGTGCCCGACACCTGGCTGTAGCTCACCGTCACCGGCGCCAGGCCCGTAGCCACGGCCGCCTCATAATTCACGACAGCCCCCTCGGCACTCGTGGCTTCAGCCAACAGCGCGGGGGGGCAGGTAACGGACGGTGGAGGAGGAGGCAGCACCGTCACGTTGAAGGTGCAGGTGCTCGTGTTACCGGCCACATCCTGAGCCGTGATGGTGACGGCGGTGCGCCCCAGGCCGAACGTGGCTCCGGAAGGCGTGCTGTAAGTCACCGTTGAAGACGAAACCGCATCAGAAGCGGAAGCGGGTGGGTACGCGACGAGGGCGCCCTGCGCGCTCGTGGCCTCCACCTCCACGTCCTGAGGGCAGGAGAGCGCAGGCGCGGTGGTGTCGCGCACCTGGACGGAGAAGGAACACGCCGCCATCTGCCCCAGACCGTCCATCGCGGTCGCCGTGACGGAGTGAGTCCCCAGGGCGAAGCGAGTGCCCGACACCTGGCTGTAGCTCACCGTCACCGGCGCCATGCCCGTGGCCACGGCCGCCCCATAATTCACGACAGCCCCTTCGGCACTCGTGGCCTCGACGGACAGCGCGCGGGGGCAGGTGATGGACGGTGGAGGCGGAGGCAGCACCGTCACGTTGAAGGTGCAGGTGCTCGTGTTTCCAGAGGTGTCCACGGCCTTGATGGTGACAGGCGTGACTCCCAATCCGAGCAGGGAGCCGGAAGGGGGGGTGTACGTCGTCGTTGTCGACGACCCCACGTCCCACACGATGATGGGCGGGTACACGACGACGCTTCCTTCAGGGCTCGAAGCCACCCGCGTCTGATCGCTGGAGCAGTAGATCTCAGGCGGCGTGGTGTCGCGCACCGTGACGTCGAAGGAGCAGGACGCGCTGTTCCCCTCCTCATCCTTCGCGGTGGCCGTGACGCGGGTGGTCCCCAGGGGAAAATACTGTCCGCTGATGTGGCTGTACTCCAACACGGGCGAAGCGCTGACATCGTCCGTCGCGGTTGCGGCGAACGTCACCCGGGTCCCGTAGATGGCTGTTGCCTCCGCGGTGATGGCGGCGGGGCAGGTCACGACCGGAGGCTTGATGTCCGCGGGCACCGCCAACACGCTCCACAGCTCCAGGCCCACCTTGTCGTCATCCGCGGAGAGGAACAGCGTGTCGCCCATGGCGGCCAGGTTCCGCGGGTAGACGGACGGCCAGCCCAGGGGCAACTGCAGCAGGCGTCTGACGCTGCCCGGCGTGCCATCCGTCCAGAAGAGCGAAGGATACGGGCCTTGCGCGGTCGTGGCCGCGATGAAGGCGAAGCCTCCGTTCCAGACCGCGTAATGCTCGAGGGTGGCGTCACGCAGCCCTCCCATGAGGCGCGTGGTCCCCTCCGTGGTGCCATCACTCACCCAGACCTCCGGCCCGCTGGTGGAACTCGACACGGCGGAGAAGAAGAGCTTCCCCCCAATGCCCGCGAGCGGGCGTGCCTTGGAGTCCTTGACGCCGGGCCAGACGTCCTTGACGAGCATGGTGCCCTCCGCCGTGCCGTCGCTCTTCCACAGCTCCATCCCCGTCGCGGGGCTCGTGGCCTGGAAGTAGAGGGTGTCCCCCACCACGAAGAACTCAGCGGGCATGGAGGAAGCAGTGCCCGGGACCAGGTCCTTCACGAGCACGGTGCCCTCCGCCGTGCCGTCGCTCTTCCACAGCTCCCGCCCATGGAGCGTGTCCGTGGCGGCGAAGAACAGCGTCCCCCCCAGGTCGGTGAAGGACGAGGGGTGGGAGCTTTCGTTGGGATACCCCCCCGGCCGGATGTCCTTGACGAGCACGGTGCCAGCCTCGGTGCCATCGCTCTTCCACAACTCCGAGCCGAGGGCCGTGTCGTAATAGAACTGGAAGAAGAGCGTCTTCCCCAGGGCGAAGAGAGTGTAGGAGTACGAGGTCGAGCCCGAGCGCCCGGCGAAATTCGTGACGCGCACGGTGCCGGCCTCGGTGCCATCGCTCTTCCATATCTGCGGGCCCTCCCTGCTCTCTGACGCGACGAAGAAGAGCGTTCCATCGAGGTCGACCAGGGAGGTGATGCCGGAAGTGCTGGGTCCCGGAAAAATGTCCTTCACGCGCACGGTCCCCCCTTCCGTGCCATCGCTCTTCCAGAGCTCCCGACCCGCGAGCTCGTCCTCGGCCGTGAAGTAGAGCGTGCCGTTCACGCGCCGGAAGTCCGTGGGTGTGGAAGAGCGGAAACCGGGTGCGAGGTCCTTCACGCGCACGGTCCCCCCTTCCGTGCCATCGCTCTTCCACAACTCCGAGCCCGCGCTGTCCTCCGCGCGGAAGAAGAGCGTCCCGTCCGTGGGGGTCAGCCCCTGGGGAGCGGAACTCACGCCCCCCTTCTTGACGAGATTGCCGACGAGCCGGGTGCCAGCCTGGGTGCCATCGCTTCTCCACAGCTCCCGGCCCGTCACCCCCTCCTCCGCGACAAAGAACAACTGGTTGCCCACGCGCGTGAGCAACGAAGCGCCGGAGAGCACGGGCCCGGGCCAGACGTCCCGGACGAGCACGGTGCCCCCTTCCGTGCCATCGCTCTTCCACAGCTCCTGGCCCACCACCCCTCCGTCATCCGCGAGGAAGAAGAGCACGCCCCCTACCC
>NZ_RAWN01000417.1:0-1175 GCF_003668895.1 Corallococcus sp. AB045 | reverse complement strand
ATCGCCAACGAGCTCGTAGGCCACGAACACCTGCGCGAACCGGCGAGGACCGGCATCCTCTCCATGGAAGTGGACGGAGAGCTCATGCCCGAACCGCTCCTGTCCAAAGACGGCCGAGTGGCCGTGCTCCTGGGCATGGACACGCCCACGCTCCCCACCCACTTCACGATGCCGGACGGAGAGGTCCGGCTGGTCACCGTGAAGACGCTGATGCCCCGGGAGCTGACGTACCTGCTGGAGCACGGCCGGGAGGAGCTGCTCCACCGCTTCAACCAGTCCCACCCCGGCCACCTGTCCAAGGCCTGGCGCCAGCCCGTGGTGTAGCAGTCCAGACCTGGAGGCAGTCCATGTCGCTGCGCTGGCTGTGCGTGATGTGGATGCTGCTGGTGACGGGCTGCGCGACGTCACGGACATGGCGGTTGGACACGGGAGAAGGCCGAGCGCGTGAGTACTCGCCGCGCACGGACACGCGGCCCGTGGCGCTGGAGGGAGACACCTTCGAGAAGGCGGTGCGGACGCTGGCGCGAGGAGCGCCAGTGTCGGTGCATCCGAGGAGGGAAGCACTCCGGCTGTTGAATCCCGCAGCGGCGCGTCCGCGGGCCTCACTGGGCGTCGTGTCCGTGGATGACCCGAGGCAGGGCCGCGTCCGAGTGGCTCAAGGGAGCACGGAGCTGGAGGCCGCCTACGGGCGCTGGTGCGTGCGCAAGCGGCTGTCCGGAGATTGCCTGCACCTGTTGGACAGAGGGCTGACGCTGGACGAGGAGGGCAAGCGGACACTGGCCTTCCGAATCGCGTTGGACTCGGTGTGGGAGGAGACAGCCGAAGCGCTGGAGGGGATGGTGGACCCCGAGGCGACGGTGTCCCTGCTGGTGATGACGGGAGCGGTGTACTTCAGCCTGTGGCTGGTACCGGAGCCGCTGCTGACGAAGGGAGTGGCGGCGACGCTGACGGTGGCACTGATTGCGTACCTGGGCTGGGACACGGTGTGGAGTCTCATCCAGGGCTGGAGGGCGCTGGCGGCGGAGGTGAAGGAGGCAGAGACGTTCGACGGCATCCGGGACGCGGGGGAGAAGTACGGCGAGGTGATGGGGAAGCAGGCGGCAAGGGCCTTCGTGATGCTGGCGATGGCGGCGCTGGGAAGCACGGCGCAGACGCTGGCGACGCGGGTCGCGACA
>NZ_RAWN01000416.1:0-1223 GCF_003668895.1 Corallococcus sp. AB045 | reverse complement strand
GGACTTCGGGACGCTCAGGCGCGGGGAAACCCGACAGGCCCCCGGACGCTCACCCGCCCAGCCCGCGAAGGCGGACACACGACAACGCCCCTTCCAGAAGGTGGACCCGCCCGGGCTGGCTGTTGTATCCCCAGGAGTGCCGGAGCGGTCCGGGTGAACGCCGGCCATCGCAGGCATGGATGGCGGGAGGAAAGTCCGGGCTCCAGAGGGCAGGGTGCTGGCTAACGGCCAGTCGAGGCGACTCGCAGGAAAGTGCCACAGAAAACAGACCGCCCGTTCCCGCAAGGGGGCGGGTAAGGGTGAAACGGTGCGGTAAGAGCGCACCGCGTCCGGGGTGACTCGGACGGCACGGTAAACCCCACCTGGAGCAAGAGCCAATAGGAGCGCGTCCCCGAAAGGGGACAGGGATGGCCCGTCCCATGCGTTCGGGTTGCTCGCTGATGAGGTCCCTGGGCAACCAGGGCCCTAGATGAATGTTCGCCGCCCATCCCGAAAGGGGTGGGGACAGAACCCGGCTTACAGGGCCGCTCCGGTTTTTTCCCTGTTACTTGCCCACGGGGACCTGCGCCAACAGCAGGCGCCCCCGGCCGTCGTTGCGCACCGTCTCCGGGTTGGTGATGGGCAGCCGGCTGTCGTTGCGCGGCTCCCAGAACCCCATCCACACGTTGACGGCGCGCGGCGACGCGCCCTGCGGCAGGGCGATGACGAACTCGTCCTTCACCGTCTCCCCCACCTTCCACTGCGTCGTGGGGTACAGGCCGCCCGCGGGCTTGTGGTCCACGTTGAGGCGCTCCATGCGCCCGTCCGCGTCCTCCACGTGCACGAAGACGAGGTAGTCCTCTTCAATCGGCTGGAGCACCTTGAAGAAGACGGTGACGCGCGCCTGGTCCCCGGCGGGGATGCGGCCCGGCTGCACGGACGCGCCCACCACCTCCACCTTGCCGCCCAGGTTGGCGCCGCTGCGGATGGACAGCGGGGGCACCTGGGCGACGGTGGCCGCGCGGCGCTCCTGGTCGCTGGCCCCACCGGGGGCCTCCACGATGCAGGCGCTGGAAGTCCCCAGGAGGACGGTGGCGGTCAACAGGACGTTCAGGGGCGGAAGGCGCATGACGGAGGGCGGTTCTACCCGGCTACGGGCGCTGCATCCAACTGCGTGTTGGTGTATGCGGAGCGGCGATGAAGACCCCGAACCCCCTCGACGCACTCCTGGCGCAGGTGCCCCC
>NZ_RAWN01000415.1:0-1472 GCF_003668895.1 Corallococcus sp. AB045 | reverse complement strand
GTCAGCACAAGCAGGTTGCCATCAATCCGGAACGGCCCGTCGGTCGCGTCCAGGCTGTAGGTGAGCGGATCCCCGTCGGCATCAGCACTCGCAAGCGTCGCCACAATTGAGGTCGTGAGCATGTCCTCGGACGCTTGCGTGCTCGACAGCGAAGGCGCCGATGGAGCAGTATTTCCTGCCGGCAACACAGTCTGGTCCTTGAATTGCAGGATGCGGATATTCTTGAGGGTGTCGGTGCCGTCCGGACCGGTGACTGTGGTGGTTCCATCGCTGTTTTGAGTCACCGTATAGGCGGACGCATTCCCGGAGAAGATCGCTGTATTCGTGCCGCCGCCGCCCTCAAGGGTGTCGTTGCCGCCAGCGCCCGTGAAGGTGTCGTTCCAAGCGGTGCCATAATAGTGGTCGGCTCCAGCCGTGCCTTTGACGGTCACGGCGCTGGTGCGCATGTCGAAGATCTGGCCGCGAATGTCGACGCCGTCATTGGTGCCGGTCGAGTTTTCTGTCCAGGCGAACATGATGCGTCCGTCAGCCAGGCCCGTAATGGTGGGGCCGTTCTGACCGTGGGTGGCGAAGATGCGCTCGTCATTGCCCTGCGGAACGCCTTTAGCGTCGAAGGTGCGGATGCGGGCGACGTCGTTGCTGTCAACATAGTCGTTGAAGACGATCGCGAAACCGCCGGTGGCCAACGCCGTCACTTGAGGCGTGGTCTGAGCACCTGTGGTAGACGAGTTGACCTGGAAGTCGGAGCCGAACAACGTGCCGTCGTTGTTGAACATCTGCGCCCGGATCGAGCTGCTGGACCCATCGACAAGGTCCGTCGTGCGGTAGACCAGCACGAACTTGCCATCCGCCAGCACAGCCGTGTCTAATTGGTCCTTAGCGTAATTGGCTGTCGAGGCTGGCAATGCAATCCTATGCGAAGCACCATCAGTCCTAAAAATGTTAAGGGCGAAGCTTAGCCCTCTCCATTTACTGAAGATAGCGTAACGATCTCCTAATCCGACCATCTCGACCTCGGATGTAGGAGCATAGTCATTGTTAGTAGACTGATACGCTTGAACAACAGATGTTGGCTCGAGGCGATAACCAGTTCGATACACCTGATCAGCATAATAATCACTATTACCGACAATCAACCAATCTTTGTTATTGCCATCTTTCACAAAAGCAGCTTTGGAATATTTCTGTTGGCGGCCAATGAACGAAAAGACAAGCTTTTCCGTATCGAAAAGTAATCCTTCGGAATTAAATACACTTGCACGAATGCCACCAGTGGTACCTTGTACACTCTCCCATGTGACAGCGAAGCGGTCATCGTCCAATACGGCCAGCTCCGGGTTCATCTGATCGCCAGCCGTCGTCGTGTTGATCAGAAGCTCCCCGCCCTTCGGTGAGCCGTCAGCTTTAAACAACTGTCCACGAATGGCCCGGCCGCTGGTGTCGCCACCCGTTCCGCTCAGGTCCTCCCACAC
>NZ_RAWN01000414.1:0-1495 GCF_003668895.1 Corallococcus sp. AB045 | reverse complement strand
CGGTGGGCGGGGCCGCGGGCGGCTTGCCTCCACTGGCGGCCTTCGCCGGCGCGGGACGCAAGGGGGGGAGCAGCGACGTGCCGAACAGGTCGCCCTGCCCCGGCGTCTCGGCCGGGGGCGGCTCCAGCCCCTTGCGCTTCTTCATCGCGACAGCTTCTCGACCCAGCCCTGGGCCTTGCCGTGCAGCTCGTCGTCGGGCGGCGTCATCGCGACGACGTCGCGGAACTTGGGCAGCGCGTCCTCCGGGCTGGAGTCCTTGATGGAGTAGGCCTGCATGTACAGGTCCTTCGCCTTGGCCTTGAGGTCGTTGACGATGTTGGCGGCGCCCGTGTGGCTGGGGTCCGCCTGGAGCGCGCGGCGGGCGAACTCCATGGCGCGCGACCACTGGCCGGCGGCCTTCGCTCCCGCGGCGCTCTTGTAATAGATGTTCCCCGCGCGGGTGCCCGCGTTGCGCGCCATCTTGCTCGTGCGCCCGTCGGTGATGTCCTTGTCCAGCGCGAGCAGGCGGGTGAGGCCCTTGGCGTCCAGGTCCTCCAGCTTCTTGTAGAGGTTGCCGAACTCCGTCATCTGCCCCATCAGCTGCTTGCACTGGGGCGTCTTGGCCGAGCACGCGTTGAGGATGGCCACCGCGCCGGTGATGTCAGCGTCGCGGAAGCGGTCCACCGCGGGCTCCCACGGCTTGGGCACCGCGGCCACACGCACGGGGTCCGGACGCGTCAGGTCCGCGATGACGCGCACGGCGTCGTCGTTGACGAGCTTGCCGTCACGGTGCTCGGGGAAGGTCGCGAGCACGTCGTCGGTGATGGCCTTGGCCTTCTGCACGTTCTCCAGCTGGCGGGAGTCCAGCAGCCCCTTGGCCTCCTTCGTGCGCTTGTCGGCGGCGTCCGTCAGGTTCCTGCGCGCCGTCTTCAGCTGCTCGTAGAGCTGGGTGTCGCTGGTCACCTTCTCGATGGACGCCTTCGCGCTGGCCAGCTCGCCCTTGTCCAGCGCCGCCTGGGCCGTGCCCAGGTGGTTCTGGTTGGGGATTTCCCGCTCCGCGGCCTTCAGGTAGTCCGCCACGCCGGGGTAGTCCGGCGCCTGGGCGTGGAGCTCCTCCAGCTTCGCCTTGGCCTGCTGCCACTGGCCCTCGCGCACCAGGTTCTTGGCATCCTGGAAGAGGCCGCCCAGCTGCTCGCGGTAGTTGCGCTGCTCCGCCTCGATGCGGCCCTGCTCCTCCGCCTGTTGCCGCATGCGCGAGCGCACGACGCCCAGGCCCGCGAAGAGCACCACCAGCACGGCGACGCCCGCGAGCTTCATCCGCATGCGCTTGCGCTGCGCCTCCGGAGTGAGTTCCGCGGCGGCAGCGGCGCGCGACGTCTGCGGGCGCGCGCGCCCCTCCCGGGCGGGACGCGGGGGCACGGCCGTGGGACCGCGGCCCGCCGCCGTGGACGGACGGGGCCGGGGGCCTGTCTCTTATACACACCTCCGAGCCCACGAGACATGCGCAGATCTCGTT
>NZ_RAWN01000413.1:0-1503 GCF_003668895.1 Corallococcus sp. AB045 | reverse complement strand
CAACAGCCCTGTCCGAAATCTCCACAGCGGCCGGGGGCAGGCGGGCGGGGAGGATTTCCCGGGACATTGCCTCCCGTTGCAGGCAGTGTGGCCGGACCCTGGGCGGCACCGGGAATCGTTCCGGAGGCTCAGGGGTTCCAAGTCGTTCGCAGGTGCCTCGGGCCGTTGATTGGCCTGACCGCGTACCGCCAGGCGCCCCCGCAATACCGCGAGAGGGTGCGCTGCGCGGTCGGTCCCCCGCCTGAGGGGGAGTGCGCCGACCCATCTCATACGGAATTTCATGACTTTCGACGAACTGCAGTTGACCGATTCGCTCCTCAAGGCCGTCAAGGCGGAGGGCTACACCACGCCGACGCCCATCCAGGCGAAGGCGATTCCCCATGCCCTGGCGGGCAAGGACGTGCTGGGCGTGGCCCAGACGGGCACGGGCAAGACGGCGGCGTTCGCGCTGCCCATCCTCCAGCGTCTGTCGGCGAAGGCGCCCGCGGGCGGCGCGCGTCCGGTGCGCTGCCTGGTGCTGACGCCCACGCGTGAGCTGGCCAGCCAGGTGAGTGACAGCTTCGTCACCTACGGCAAGAACCTGCCCCTGCGCCACGCGGTGGTGTTCGGCGGCGTGGGCCAGAATCCGCAGGTCCAGGCGCTGCGCCAGGGCGTGGACATCCTGGTGGCGACGCCGGGGCGACTGCTGGATCTCATCGACCAGGGGTTCGTGACCCTGCGCGCGCTGGAAGTGTTCGTGCTGGACGAGGCGGACCGCATGCTGGACATGGGGTTCATCCACGACGTGCGGCGGGTCATCAAGGTGCTGCCGCAGGTGCGCCAGACGCTGTTCTTCAGCGCGACGCTGCCGCCGGACATCATGGACCTGGCGCGCAACATCCTGAAGGATCCGGTGCGTGTGGAGGTGTCGCCCGCGTCCAGCACGGCGGATACCGTGAGCCAGCAGGTGTACTTCGTGGAGCGCGAGGAGAAGCGCGCGCTGCTCACGCACCTGCTCCAGGACGCGAAGGTGATTCCGCGCGCGCTGGTGTTCACGCGCACGAAGCACGGCGCCAACCGCGTGGCCAAGCAGCTGACGGCGGCGGGCGTGCGCGCGGACGCCATCCACGGCAACAAGAGCCAGAACGCCCGTGAGCGCGCGCTGGACGAGTTCCGCGCCGGCACCCTGCGGGTGCTGGTGGCCACGGACATCGCGGCGCGAGGCATCGACATCGACGGGCTGTCGCACGTGTTCAACTACGACCTGCCCAACGTGCCGGAGCAGTACGTGCACCGCATCGGCCGCACGGGCCGCGCGGGCGCCAGCGGCCAGGCCGTGTCCTTCTGCGACTCCGAGGAGCGCGCGTACCTGCGCGACATCGAGCGCACCATCCGCCGCAGCGTGCCGGTGGTGGCGGACGCCGCGTTCCGCTCGCACCTGCCGCCTCCCCTGCCCGGTGACGTGGAGGAAAGCCGTCCTCCGATGAACCGGGGTGGCCGGGGCCAGTCGCGCGGTGGTGGCGG
>NZ_RAWN01000412.1:0-1540 GCF_003668895.1 Corallococcus sp. AB045 | reverse complement strand
GGGGCGGGCGGGGCGAGCAGCCCCGGGCGCAGCGGCGTCACCAGGTCCAGCCACCGGGTGCGGCGCAGCAGGTCGACCCCGGCACAGTCGGCCGCCTGGAAAAGGGGTTCGAACTGTTCGAAGCCCGGGGCCTTGGGGCCCGTCCAGGTCTCCGGGCCGCCGGTGATCATCACCCCGTGCACGGCGAGCGTGGTGTCGGCGAGCGTGATGTCGGCGGGGTCCCGCGTGGGGCGCAGGCCGCCCCGCCGTCCCCGTTCCAGCAGGCGGGCCTCCACCATGCGGTCCACCACCTCGTGCACCAGCGACTCCGGCACGCGCAGCCGCGTGGCCAGCTCCCGGGGCAGGGGCGGGGTGGCGCCATCCACCCAGCACAGGGTGACGTCCTGGGCGACGCGCGCGCCCACCAGCTCGTGCGCGCGCGGGTGGCTGCCGAAGGCGAAGAGCGAGTCGCGGAAGGAGACGTGCTCCACGGCATAGGACAGCCGGGCGCCGAACAGCATCACCAGCCAGCTCACGTACACCCAGGCGAGGAACAGGGGCAGGGCGCCCAGCGACGCGTAGAGGGGGTTGTAGAGGAAGCTGCGCGCGGCGAACTCGGCGTACACCTGCTTCGCCAGCATCCAGCCCAGCCCGGCCACCAGTCCGCCCGCCAGCGCCGAGCGCACGCGCACGTGGGCGTAGGGCGTCCAGAGGTACAACAGCGTCAGGCTGCCCATGGCGATGAGCATGGTGCCCACCCCGATGAAGAACGGCGCGGAGGGGGCGTGGCTCTGCAGCAGCATGCGGACCCGGCCCGTGCCGGAGAAGGAGATGGCCAGGAAGATGGGGCCCAGCAGCAGCAGGCCCGCGTAGATGGACAGGCGCGTCAGCCATGGGCGCTGGCGCCGGATGCCCCACAGCTCGTTCACCGCGCCGTCGATGTGGCGCAGCAGCGAGCCCGCCGACAACAGCACCGCGAGGAAGCCCACGCTGCCCACCGCGATGGAGTCTCCCGGGTGCAGGAACCGGTCGAGCAGGGCGGCGGACTCCTCGCTGACCCCCGGCGCCAGCACCTCGGAGATGACGAAGCGCAGCTTCCGCTGGAACTGCTCCTGGTGGAGCGTGCGCAAGAGCACGATGCCCACGGTCAGCAGCGGCACCAGCGAGAACATGCTGATGTACGTGAGCGCGGCGGCGCGCAGGCGCAGGTTCTCGCCCATGAAGCCGCGCGCCACGGTGCGCCCCGCGAAGAAGATGTCCGCCGCGAAGCGGCCCGCTGACGTGGCCCCGATGGGCGCCCACACGCGGGCCGCTGCCTGGACCGCCCAGGCCCGTGCACGCACCAGCGAGCGCCGCACGCGCCAGGACAGCTTCCGGAACCTCAAGGCTCCCTCCCGGTGCGCTTCCAGCCCGGTGCGGCCAGGGCGCGGGAGTCCACGAGCGTGCGAAGGCGCGAAGGCGAGCGGTTCATCCCAGGCGATTCAAATGGGCCGGGGACTGAACGACCCCCCGGCGTGGAAGTGCCACCGTAGCCAAACCCCACCCCGCTGAACCAGCCCTC
>NZ_RAWN01000411.1:0-1557 GCF_003668895.1 Corallococcus sp. AB045 | reverse complement strand
CCTCCCCCGGCGTCGGGTCCGTCGGGGCGAGGCTTCAGCCCCAGCACCGCCTCCACTGCCTTCGTGAGCGTGGGCACCGGCCGCACGTCCAGCGCCGTCAGGGGCGCCGCGTCGAACCCGCTGCCCTCCGGCACGAACACCGCCACCTTCCCCCCCCCCGGAAACACCTGCTTCACGTAGGACTGCGCCACGCCCAGCTTTCCCTGGAGGAACTCGCGCGGCGCGGGCGCGAGCTTCTCCCCATGCGCCTCCAGCGCCACGCCCGTGCCCAGGAAGGGCGACGGCAGCGGCAGGCCCCCGAGCAGCGCCACCCACGCGACGAACAGCGGCAGCGACGCGCTCCGGCCATCCAGCGTCACGTTCCGGCCGCGCGGCGAGACGTACAGGTCCGTCTGTTCCCACGGCAGCGCGTAGCGCGCGCGGCCCACCGCCGACAGGTGGCGCGCATGGTCCTGCCACGCGGGGGTGAAGGCATTGCCCCGCGACACGTCCGTCCACAGCCGTCCCTGGCCGGGGCCCACGGACACCTCCACGGGCACGACGCGAAAGAGCGCGTGTCCGCCGACGTCCGCCTGGGTGAAGAGCAACACCTGCGTGGATGCGGGCAGCATGGGCGGGGAGGAGTGTCGGCGTGCGAGAGGAAAGACACGGCCGGGAGGAGGACCACAGACCTCCTCCCGGCCATGAAACGCGTTACTCCGCGACGACGATCACGCTCATGCCGTTGGAGCAGGTGCACTTGTCGGACGACGCGGACACGCGGACGATCTCGGACTGGATGTACATGGTGGTTCTCCTGGATGGATTGCTGCGTTCACTGCCACTGCGGTGAAACATGGCGGAGTGTGGACAGGGGGTCTGACATTGCCTGCCAACACACCGGTGCTTCATTCCAGCCGTGAAAGGACGTCTCACGTCTGGCATCACGCGCACCCGGGGCGACCCGGGCACACGGGATTCCCAAAGGCCAGGACATGGCCCGGCCTGTCCCTCTCACGAGGGAAAAGGCGCTACAGCGGACGGCGGAAAGTCAGACGGGACGCGAGGGCTCGCACAGCCCCAGCTCCTGGAACTGCGTCACGGTGCGCTGGACGTCGGCGCGGATGGCCTCTTCCTGACCCGAGGCGCCCAGCCGGAGCGCCAGCGACGCCACCGCCCCGTCCAGGGACGTGTCGCCCTGGCACAGCTCGAAGATGCGGGCGGCGGTCTCATTCACCCGGAAGACCTCCCCGCCCTCGGTGTCCAGGAGGAAGAAGGCTTCGCCCTGCTGCTGGACGATGACGCCGGAAGTCGCGCGGGGCAGATTCAAGACATCCCCCTCCGAAGGCGCGGCCCTTGGGGATTCCTGACGGAAGCGGAAGGCGTCGGAACCCGGCTCAAGCCGCGCTGTTATAATTCCATGTTTCTAGGTGTTCTCACAAACACTGTCAATACATGCAAGGATTCAGGTTGGGGACCCATGAGAGGGTTTGCGAACGTGCCGGGTCGTGAGGCGCCGCGCCGGTCCAGGGCGGGGACCGGCTGTTGTGCGGTGGTGGGCGATTGACGGGCGGGGGT
>NZ_RAWN01000410.1:0-1596 GCF_003668895.1 Corallococcus sp. AB045 | reverse complement strand
GGGTGCGTCTGGACGCGCAGCAGGACATCCGCGAGGTAGTCCTCGGGATTGACGCCGTTGGCCTCGCAGGTGGCCACCAGTGCATAGAGGCCAGCGAGGTTTTCCCCCGCGGCCTCGTGGCCGACAAAGAGAAAGTTTTTACGGCCCAGGGCCGCCTTGCGCAGCGCCGATTCCGAGCGGTTGTTGTCGAGGGGCAGGCGCGCGTCGGAGACGAATCGCGTCAGGGCGTCCCACTGCTTCAGCGCGTAGGAAATGGCCTGGCCCAGCGGCCCCTTAGGCAGGTGGCGCGGCGCCTGCGCTTCCATCCACGCGCGCAGCGCCGTGAGGACGGGGAGACTCTGCTGCTGACGCAGCTCGCGGTGGGCGTCCGTGCGCACGACGCCCGCGTCGCGGGCCAGGGCTTCCACGCGGTAGAGGGCGAGGATGAAATCCAGCGCCTCACGTGCTTCGGGGGCGGTGGCCAGCGCGTCGAAGAAGCGGCGCCTGCAATGGGCCCAGCACCCGACGCGCACCCGGCCCTGGGGCAGCGTCACCGCGTTGTAGCCGGTGTACGCGTCCACCACGAGGGCGCCCGAGGTGCCGCCCAGGACTTCCTTCGGTGTCTTGCTGGCCCGGCCGAGGCTGAAGCGGTAGCCGATGAGCCACTGCCCCGCCTCATTCTGGGTGAGAAAGGTCCAGAGGTAGCCCAGCCGCGTCTTCTTCACGTCCAGCACGCGCAACGGCGTCTCGTCAGCCCACACCACGTCCGCGGACGCAATGCATTGCAAGAGGTGCTGGCACAGAGGCAGCAGCACCGAGGCGGCCTGGTGGAAGAGGTCCGTCAGGGTGCTGCGACTCATGGGCACGCCGCTTCGCTCCACCCGCTGGGCCAGCCGGTGCAGAGGCATGGCGTCCGCGCACTTCGACGTCACCACGTGGGCGAGGAAGCCGGGGCCGTACTCGCCCCGGTCCACCACCCGGGCCGGGGGCGGGGCGGTGACGACGCCCCGGCCGCACGCGCACGCGAGGACTTCCTGCACGTGCACCTGCTTCTCGAAACGGGCGGGCACGTACTCGTACACCACCGAGGTGCGGCCGGGGCCCAGGGGCTTCAAGTCTTCGCTGCCGCACGCCGGGCAGTGGCGCTCCTCGGCAGGCACCGCGTGGCGAATCTCCCGCGCCAGGGCCTCCTCGGCCTTGCGGGCGGCTCTCTCTTGCCGCTTCTTCTTCGCGGCCTCGGCCCGGGCCGCCGTCGAGTCCGCGGCCCCGCGCAGCTCCGTCGCCACCGCCGGCAACTTCTCCGCCCTGCGGCCGAAGACGTGGCGCTCCAGCGTCGCCATCTTCGCCTCCAGCGACGTCAGGCGCTCCTTGAGTTCCTCCGCCTCCTCGCGCCAGGGGCAGAAGTGGTCCTGGGGGAGCTCGCGCGGCACTTCGCCTCAACACGCCTGCGCCACGCCGCGTCCCGGGCCGGGCGCGTCAGGTGCCCGTGCGCCCGGGAGGCGTCCAGGCGGGCTGGCGCCTCACCTGGGCCACGTCGATGCCGTCCAGCAGCATGGCCAACTGCGTGGCGTCCAGCGTCACCGCCTGCGCGCCCGCGTCCACCGGCGGCAGCCGGAA
>NZ_RAWN01000409.1:0-1675 GCF_003668895.1 Corallococcus sp. AB045 | reverse complement strand
CGGCATCCGGGACGCGGGGGAGAAGTACGGCGAGGTGATGGGAAAGCAGGCGGCAAGGGCCTTCGTGATGCTGGCGATGGCGGCGCTGGGAAGCACGGCGCAGACGCTGGCGACGCGGGTCGCGACATTGCCGGGCTCAGCGCAGGCCGCACTGGTGGGCGCGGAGCAGGGAGGCTTCCGGCTGGTGGCGGCGGCGGAGGTCTCAGCGATTGAGGTATCCGCGAGCGGCGAGGTGACCCTCGCGCTGGCGCCGAACGCGGTGGCGATGTCCGCCAAGGGACCGAACGTCCCGGCGCCCGTTGAAGTCCACGAGCATCACATCGCCACGAACAAGTGGTGGGAGGCGACGCACAACGGTGGCCCGTGGTCGCCCCAGTTCCAGAGGCTCTTCGACCGTGCGGGCATGTCCCTGGATGATCCCGCGAACAAAGTCCGTGTCCCGGGCCATAAGGGTCCTCATCCCGAGGCGTACCATCAAAGAGTGCTCTCCCGGTTGAACGAAGCAATGGAAGACTGTGGCAGCATCCATCAATGCCGCGAGGCGCTCACCAACGAGCTTCGCCGGCTCGCCAGCGACATCTTGAACACGAGCACGACGCTCCATAAGTGGGTCACGAAGTCATAGCTGGGCGGGAGTCTCTCGTGGCGATGCGGTACTTCGAACTGATCGACGATCTGTATGTCCCCGATCGGTGGTCGCTGGGCGATCCCATCGATGCGTCCGGCCGGGAGGTCGCCAATCCGTGGATGTTCAGGAAGGGTGAACCCGTCAGCCTGGAAACGCCCTTGAAGATTCCAGTCGACCAGGTCGGTCAGCCATTGGGCTTCACGCTGGCAGGCATCGGTCTCGCGCCCGTCGTTCACGCGGAAGCGGCAGCCATCCTGACCCGGCTCGCCCCGGATGATGTTCAGCTGCTTCCCGTGACGGTCGCATCGGAGCCAGGACCGCACTTCCTCGTCAACGTGCTCCATCTTGTCAGGTGCATCGACGACGAGACTTCTGAAGAGGTGCTGTATTGGAAGCCTGAAGATGGGCGTCCAGAGAAGGTGGGGAAATACAGGGACGTCGCTGGCATGCGCATCGACACGACGAAGGTGGGCAATGCCAAGGTCTTCCGCACCTGGGGGTGGACTGTTGCGCTCATCGTCTCCGAGGACATCAAGGAAGCGCTGGAGCACGCGAACATCACCGGAGTGAAGTTCCGGGAAGTCACGGGCCCGTCCGAAGTCAGCCCCGAGGAGCGCGAACACAACCGCAAGCTCAAGGTGCTCTACGAGCGAACGGAAACGGCACGCACCGCGTTCTGGCGCACACTGGGCACGCTGGATGAAAGAGCCATCCTCCCCATCGTCGTCGGAGGAGGCTGGCCCGCGAAGCGCCAGGTCTGGCGCGTCATCCACCGGCCCGAAGGGCGCACCCTCTTCGTGACGGACGGCCTCTCCGACTTCTTCGTGGATACGGTGGAGCCGTCTGTTGGTTTCGGCCTGGAGCTCGCGCTGGAAACCAACGAGCCGCAGACAGACTGGCCCGTGACGCTGCTGGAACGAATCGCCAACGAGCTCGTAGGCCACGAACACCTGCGCGAACCGGCGAGGACCGGCATCCTCTCCATGGAAGTGGACGGAGAGCTCATGCCCGAACCGCTCCTGTCCAAAGACGGCCGAGTGGCCGTGC
>NZ_RAWN01000408.1:0-1760 GCF_003668895.1 Corallococcus sp. AB045 | reverse complement strand
ATGGGGGGCTGGGACTCTAACCGCCGCCGTCGGGTCCGCCAGTCCGTCTCAGGGAGGGGTGGATCCAGCCAACCGGGAGGCCGCCGCGGCGCGGACTTCCGGGGAGGGATCTCTCTCGCGGGCCAGCTCCAGGAGCAGCGTGCCCACGGGCTTGGGCAGCTTCGCGCTCGACGCCTGCTGGAGCGCCTGGGTGCGCTCCTTCACGCCCTGCGACAGGCGCTCGGTGACCTGTTGATCCGCGCAGGTGCGCACGCCGGGGTGCTGCTGGCGCAGGAGCAGCTCCGCGTCCGCGAGCTTCGCCTCGGCCAGGCGCACGGCGTCCTGGGCGGTGCGCTCGAAGGTCTCCATGTCCTCGGGGAACTCCGTCTTCTCGTTGCGAACCCGGGCGATGGCCTGGGCCGCGAAGCGCGCGTCCACCACCGCCGCGCAGAGCTGACGGGCCGACGCCAGGGGCACCCCACCCTCCGCGGACACGAGCTCCTCGCGCGCGGTCGTCTGGGCCCACACCGCGAGCTGCCGGGCCGCCACCGCCGCGGAGAACGCCTGGCGGCGCTGCTCGCGCAGCTGCACCCAGCGCCAGAGCACCACCGGATCCGTGCCGCCGGACTCATAGACGCGCTGGTACTGGCTGGCGGCCTGCTCCAGCTGGCCGCTCAGGTCCAGGAGCGCCGCCACGGTGATGTAGAGCTCCGGGCTGCTGGCGCGCTCGCGCAGGGACTCCAGCCGCACGGCGACTTCATAGCCGGCCACGGGCGCGGGCAGCGCGGAGAGCACCGTGCGCAGCGACGACAGCGCGTTCTGGCGGATCAGCGGGTTGCGCGCCGTGCGCAGCGCCTCCAGCAGCGGATCCACCGCGCGCACGGAGACGTGCTGGCCCAGCTCCTCCGCCGCCTGCCAGCGGTCCAGCGGATCCGGCGCCACGAGCGCGCGCTTCAGGTCCTCCAGGTCGCGCAGGTAGTGGCCCGCCTGCATCGCGCGGGCGGCGGGCTCGGTGCGGGAGAGCGCGCCCTGCTCCTCGCGGGCGCGGGCCAGACGCGCGGGGAATCCCGTCAGCTTCGGCCCCAGCGGGTGGAGCTTCACCTTCGCCTCTGCCTCGTCCACCAGCCCGGAGACGAGCAGCCCCTCCACCTCCAGCTCCAGCAGCTTGACGCGGACCTCCTCGCGGTGCGCGCCCGCGGGGAAGTCGCGCAGGTAGGCGAAGAGCTTCCCGGCGTCCCTGGCCTGGGCGAAGGACTCGTCGTCCAGCTTGCGCTCCAGCTCCTCGCGGCGCGCGCCAGCGGCCTCGCCCTGGAGGAGCTGGGACACACGCTTGAGGTCGGTGGTCGTCTGGACGTCGCGCTCCTGGGCCGCCTGCAGCCGGGTGCGCGCCTCGTCGCGGTGGGTGCCGTCGGGGTGCTCGGCGAGGAACTGCCGCCACCCGGCCTCCGTGTCCGCCTCCTTCGCCGCGTTGAAGCGCAGGCCCTCCAGCAGCGACTTCGCCCTCTGCAGCTGCGTCGCGTCCGGGTACGTCTCCAGGAAGCGCTTGTAGGCGATGACCGAGTGCAGCCGCTTCGCCTCGTCGAACTCCAGCCCCTCGATGCGCCCCTGGGCCGTCATGGCCTCGGGATCCTCCGGGTTCTCGCGCAGGAAGTCCTGGTAGGCCTGCACGGTGTCCAGCTCGCTGGCCTTGTCGAAGGACATGTGCGAGCAACCGGTGGCCAGGAGCACGAGGGCGAGAGCGCGGCGGATGGTGGGCATTCCCCTCCAGCAATACCCCACCC
>NZ_RAWN01000407.1:0-1763 GCF_003668895.1 Corallococcus sp. AB045 | reverse complement strand
CCCCATCCTCGCTGCCCCCCTGTCCGCTTGCCCGCACACCCACCCGCGCGCGGATAATCCCTGCCATGCGACGCCCTTCCCTCCTCCGCTCCCTGTCTCTGCTCAGCCCGTTCCTCCTGCTCGCCTGCATCCCTGACGGGGCCCCGGACGACACACCCGCGGACGCGGGCGTCCAGGAGGATGGGGGCACCAGCGCCGATGGCGGAGGCGTGGAGCTGACGCAGTTCGCCCGCGACATGCTGGAGGCCCACAACGCGGCCCGCGCCGCCGCGAAGCCCACGCCGTCACCCGCGCTGGAGCCGTTCACGTGGGACCCCGCGGTGGCGGAGATCGCCCAGAAGTGGGTGGAGAACTGCGATTACGAGCACAACTCGGGCCGGGGCAACGCGGGAGAGAACATCGCCGCCTCCACGCCGGACTATCTGAACGCGAAGGCCGTGGTGAAGGATTGGGTGGACGAGGTGGCGGATTACGACTACTCGAAAAACACCTGCGCGTCGGGCAAGGTCTGTGGCCACTACACGGCGGTCGTGTGGCGCAACACGCGCCGCCTGGGCTGCGCCACGAAGCGCTGCACCGTCAATTCGCCCTTCGGCGGGTCGGCCTGGGACTTCTGGGTCTGCAACTACGCCCCCCCGGGCAACTTCCCGGGCCAGCGTCCGTACTGAAGGCCGCTGGCCCCGTGCCTCCTCAGCGCTTGAGCGTGCGCGCGAGGAACGCGGACGTCTCCGCCCAGGCGGACGCGGCGGAGCGCTCGTCGTAGCGGCCACCGGAGGGGTTCGCGAAGGCGTGGTCCGCGTCGTACTCCACGATGCGGCTGCGCACGCCGGCCTCTTCCAGCGCCTTCTCGAAGGCCTGCACCGTCTCCGGCGGGATGGACTTGTCCTTCGTGCCGAAGATGCCCAGCACCTGGGCCTTGATGGTGGAGAGCTGCTGGGGGTCGGTCACCGGGTGGCCGTAGTAGATGACCGCCGCGCTCAGCTCCGGGATGGCCATGGCGGTGCGCAGCGACCAGCCGCCGCCGAAGCACCAGCCGATGCTGCCGGTGCGCACGGCCTGGATGCGCGGGTCGCCCTTGAGGAACGCGTGCGCGGCCAGCAGCGTCTTCGTGGCCTGGTCGCCGTCCACCGCCTTCACCAGCGCGAGCGCCTCGTCGGGGTTGGTGCCCACCTTGCCGTGGTAGAGGTCCACCGCGAGCGCCGCGTAGCCCTCCGCCGCCAGCCGGTCCGCCCAGGCCTGCACGTGCTCGTTGAGGCCCCACCACTCGTGGATGACGATGATGGCGGGCAGGGGGCCCTTCGCGTCCGGTGGCAGGCTCAGGTAGGCCTTGGAGCCGTCGGACAGCTCCACGGGCTGGCCCCTGCGCTCGGGGGCGGCGTCCGTGCGCAGGGTGTGCATGGCCTTGAACTCCTCCTCGGAGACGGCGCCCGTGGCGGACGGCGCGCGAGCCACCTCCGCCGGACTGCTCGTCGCGCAGGCGCCCAGCATCAGCGCCGCCGCCAGCACCCACGTGAGCCTCTTCATGTCCGGCTTCATCGTCCGTGTCCTTTCGGGGCCCGGGCTGTCCGGGCCGCCTTCCGGGCGTAGCGCGGTGGAGGCAGGGGCGCCAGCGCGTTGAGCCCCGGACGCGAAGAGGGCCGGCGCGAGGGGAAGTCCCTCACGTCGGCCCTCGTTCCCGCCGCTCCCGTTAAGGGGAGGGGGTGACTACTTCGTCGCCGGGGATGTTCGGGGGCGCCGCCCTGGTGTTCGAGGTGGAACTGCTC
>NZ_RAWN01000406.1:0-1909 GCF_003668895.1 Corallococcus sp. AB045 | reverse complement strand
GCGCGCTTCCCGCCCGAAGTGGTGGAGACGTTCCAGTCCGTCACCTCGGTGCCGCCAGCGGGGGGCACCGTCGTCTTCCGGGTGAGAGCGAGAGACCCGCAGAGCAGCGCGCTTTCCTATTCCTGGACGGCCAGCGTCGGCACCCTCGGCGTGCCCAGCAATGGCCCCACCCAGAGCGCGGTGATGTGGACCCCTCCGGCGTGCGTGGTCAGCGGCAACACGGCCTCCATCACCGCCACTGTCACCAATGCATTCAACCTGACGACCGTGACGGGCTTCACGGTGTCAGGGTTGTCGCTCTGTGGGGGATGGGCCGCGACGGGAGCCATGACCTCGCCCCGCAGCTTCCACACGGCGACGTTGTTGAAGAACGGCACGGTGCTCGTCGCGGGGGGACGCAGCGCGGCCAGCGGCAGCTTCCTCTCGACGGCGGAGGTCTACGACCCGGTTTCGGGCACCTGGAGCGCGACCGGACCCATGGCTTCAATTCGCGAACTCCACTCGGCCACGCTCTTACCCAGCGGCAAGGTGCTTGTCGCGGGGGGATACACCGGACTTGGACGGACAGCGACAGCGGAGGTGTACGACCCTGCTTCGGGTACCTGGAGCGCGACCGGCCCCATGGCCTCGATTCGCAGCAACCACACGGCGACGTTATTAACCAGCGGCAAGGTGCTCGTCGCGGGGGGATACGGCTCGAGTAGCAACAACATCGCGACAGCGGAGTTGTATGACCCAGCATCAGGCACCTGGAGCGCAACCGGCTCCATGACCTCGCCTCGCCGCGACCACAAGGCAGCGCTGCTGCCTGATGGCCGGGTGATTGTCACAGGGGGATGGAATGGCTCTGGAGGCATCCACGCTACAGCGGAGCTGTACCACCCAGCATCGGGGGGCGGCTGGGGCTCGGCCGGCGTTATGGCCTTGCCTCGCGTTGCCCACACAATGACGCTGCTGAATGACGGCAAGGTGCTCGTCGCGGGGGGATACGGGAACGGCAGACACCACGCGACGGCGGAAGTGTACGGCCCCTGGCGCGAGGCAGGCTCGATGGCCAGAACTTCCGTCTCTCACACGGCGACGTTATTGAAGAACGGCAAGGTGCTCGTCGCGGGGGGAGAAGGGGGCGCCTCCTCCTCCGTCGCGACGGCGCGCGTGTACGACCCTGCCTCGGACACCTGGAGCGAGACCGGCTCCATGGCCTCGCCTCGTCGCGGTCATACCGAGACGCTGATTCCGAACGGCAAGGTGCTGATCTCTGGAGGACTCAACAGCGAGGGCTACCTGGCAGCGGCGGAGCTATATACGCCCTGAGCTCTGCGAGCCCTGACGGCCTGTATCCACTGAGCGCTCGGCGCAAAGTGCTGGTCACGAAGGTGGTCATCTTCGAGAACAGACAGCACTTCGTCTGGTTCTCCAACCCCGCGGAGGTGGTGCACGAGATGAAGGCCTTCCTCGGGCAATAGATTGGCCGGCCGGCTCCGCCTAACGAGGCGCGCACGTCGACGCAACAAGGTCCGCGCGGACCGATGTGGCGCGAGGCTGACTCAGGGGCAGGTGCACGGGCCCTGCTTGTAGAGTCTTGCGCTCCTCTCCTGGGAAGGCGCACCCGTCCGGCATGGGCGCGGATTGCCTCTCGGGGAGGACCATCCAGCTGCACAAGGGGGAGAAGTCCATGAGACAAGAGAGTCGAAGCGGGCTGGTGTGCCTGGCTTTGAGTTTTGTGCTGGCATTGGCCGGCTGCGGTGGGGCGCAGCAACCCGAGGAGACGGAAGGCAGCGCACAGGCGGTGGTGACGCTGCCGCAGGCCCTGAGTGCTAGCGACGTGGCGCGGGTGGAACTCACGGTGTCGGGCGCGGGGATGACGACTCGCACGGATGCCCTGGTGAAGACGGGCGGGCAGTGGGGT
>NZ_RAWN01000405.1:0-1940 GCF_003668895.1 Corallococcus sp. AB045 | reverse complement strand
CTACGTGGGCGTGGGGCCGCTGTTCGGCACGACGACGAAGGTGGTGGCGGCGCCGGTGCTGGGGCTGGAGTCCTTCCGGCGGGTGGTGGCGGACAGCCCGCTGCCGGTGGTGGGCATTGGCGGGGTGGGCCTGTCCAACATCGCGAGTGTGGCGGCGACGGGGGCGCACGGCGCGGCGGTGGTGTCCGACGCCCTGCTCGCCCAGGACATCGCCGAGCGGGTGCGTCAGCTGGCGGCGGCGTTTGACAGCGCGCGGGGGACTGGCCTCTAACCGGAGGGAGTACCCCACCATGAACCATCCGCCTCCGCGTCATCACGGGACGACACCGCGTCGTCCCAACATCGGCCTCAGCCCGGACTGGGCCCAGCCGGCCGACTCCGCCTTTCCCCGCTACGAATTGAAGGTGCCCTACGCGGAGGCGGTCCTGCGCGCGGGGGGCCTGCCCTTCGTGCTGCCGTACACCGACGACCCGTCCTGCGTGGACGCCTACCTGGAGCGGGTGTCCGGGCTGGTGGTGACGGGCGGCGCGTTCGACATCCCTCCGTCCGCGTATGGCGAGGAGGTCCGCGAAGGCATGGGGCCGCTGAAGGAGGGCCGCACGGCCTTCGAGGCGCAGCTCATCCGCGGCGCGCTCAAGCGCAACCTGCCGGTGCTGGGCGTGTGCGGCGGCATGCAGTTGTTGGCCGTGGTGCTGGGCGGCACGCTGTTCCAGGACATCCTGAAAGAGATTCCGGGCGCGCGCGACCACGAGCAGAAGCACGACCGCACCCAGCCGCAGCACCCGGTGGAGGTGAAGAACGGCACGCTGCTGGCGGAGGCCGTGGGGCACGGGCAGCTGATGGTGAACTCCACGCACCACCAGTCGGTGAACAAGCCGGGCACGGACGTGACGGTGAGCGCGGTGTCGCCGGACGGCGTGGTGGAGGCGATTGAATCCACCGCGCACATCTTCGCGCTGGGCGTGCAGTGGCACCCGGAGCTGATGCTGGGGACCATCCCGGTGCACCTGGGCGTCTACAAGGCGCTGGTGCAGAAGGCGCGAGAGCACCGCCGGTGAGGCCGCGCGTCCTGCTCCTGGCGGGACTGGAGCCCACGGGCAGGGCCGGGCTCCTGGCGGACGTGGCCGCGGTGCGGGCGCGGGGCGGCGACGCGGTGGCGGTGCCCACGGCCCAGACGGCGCAGGGCTCGCACACCTTCGCGGTGGTGCCAGCGTCCCCACGCATGCTGGCCGCGCAGGTGTCGGCCGCGCGCGAGTGGGGCCCCCTGCACGCGGTGAAGTGGGGCGTGGTGCCCGGGCCGTCACAGCTGGCCACGGCGAGGGCGGCGCTCAAGGACGCGGACGCGTGGTGGGTGGTGGACCCGGTGGTGCGCTCCTCCCGGGGGCAGGTGCTGTCGCGGCTGACGCCCCGGCACTACCTGGCGCTCGCGGGCCCGCGCGTGCTGGTGACACCGAACCTGGAGGAGGCCGCGTGGCTGCTGGGCCGGCCCGCGCTGGGCACGGTGGAGGACGCGCAGGAGGCGGCGGAGGCGCTGTGTCAGCGCGGCTTCGGCGCGGTGCTGGTGAAGGGCGGGCACCTGCCGGAAGGGCAGGGGCTGGCGGACGTGCTGGTGTACTCAGGGCGCACGGTGGTGATGCGGGGGCGCCGGTTGAAGCGGCCCCCGGAGCGCCGGGGCACGGGCTGCCGGTTGGCGTCCGCGCTGGCGGCGGAGCTGGGCCGGGGCACGGGGCCGGAGGCCGCGGTGCGGGCGGCCCGTGAGCATGTCACGGGCTACCTGCGCACCGGCCGGGACTGACGCGGCGACTACTCGCTCCGGGCGCGGCTTTCGAAGCGCGTGTACTCCGCGAGGAACACCAGCTCCACGGACCCGATGGGGCCGTTTCGCTGCTTGGCGACGATGAGCTCCACGGGGATGACCGTGCTGCTCTGGCCGCCACCCC
>NZ_RAWN01000404.1:0-2058 GCF_003668895.1 Corallococcus sp. AB045 | reverse complement strand
TTTCCGCTCCCCGACGCGGCGACGACGCCGGGCTGGACGGCTCCCCCCCTGGCAGGTCAGCCTGGACATCCTTGGAGGATGCAACCCACATGGCTGCCCCGCTGCCCCCTGAAGGCCAGTTCCACATCGAGGTCATCAAGCTCCTGCTCCAGGTGGCCACCAGCGACGACCGCGTCACCCGCGAGGAGATTGACGCCATCATCGAAACCGCACGCGGCTTCAGCGTGCCCCTGACGGAGCTCAGCGCCCTCACCCGCTGCCTCCACGAGGGCCAGCCGCTCCCGCCACCGAACCTGAGCGTCCTGCGCCAGGACCCCAAGGCCGTGCTCGACGCGGTCCACGCCCTCGTCATTGGAGACGGCCACCTGGACGAATCGGAGATCGCCATGATCCGGCAGATCCGCGAGCTGCTCGGCATCGCCCCCTGAACCCTTCAGGAGGCGCCGCGCGGGCGGCCCGGAAGCCCAGGCCGCCGCGCACCGCCCTCACGTCACGACGCGGTCACGTGCAACGGGTGCCCGTCCTTGTGCTCGGGCGCGCCCGCCAGCCTGCGGGTGAGCCGGCGGCGCACGACGTCCACGTGCTCGCGGAAGAAGTACAGGTTCTCCGCGTAGGCGGTCGGCACCGCGATGCGGTTCACCTCGCGCTCGGCCTCCTCCAGCCGCTTGAGCATGGCCTGGAGCAGCTCCTGGTCCGGGTCCTCCTCCAGCTGGATTTCAATCTCCTTCAGCCGCGCGTACCACCGGTGGATGCGTGAGCGGACCCGCCACAGGAACATCGCGGGCACCGCCCGCCCCAGCGGCACCACCACCGCGATGATGGGCACCAGCATCACCCACAGCCGGTCCACCAGGTTCGCCGCCCAGAAGGGCAGGTAACGCTGCAGCAGCGGAACGCCCGTCGCGTAGTAGCGCTTCGCCTCGCTGCTCAGCGGGAAGCCCGCCGCGAGCGGCGCGGGGAACTCGCCCGTCTTGTCCAGGATGCCCGCCGTGCCGCTGATCTCACTGGCCGCACGCATCAGGAGATACGCGAGCGCCGGGTGCAGTGAGTCCTTCGCCAGCAGGAGCGCGTTGGGCGCGAGCAGCACCACGTCATGGTCCGGCACGTCCTTGGCGAAGTCGAACACGCCCTGAGGCAGCACGTGGCGCGACAGGTACGGATAGCGGCGCGTGTACGCCTCCGCGCGATTGAAGCTCAAGAGGCGCACGTCCTTCACCGCGGCCAGCTTCTGGATGCGAGGCGACTCCGCCGGCGACACCAGGAACACCGCGTCCACCTTGCCCTGCGTCAGCGCGTCGATGGCCGCGTCCCGGTCCAGCGGCAGCAGTTCCGTGGGCGCCGTGTCCACCTTGTTCGCCTGGAGCAGCGTCATCGCCAGCGCGCGCGTGCCGCTCTCCTCGGGCCCCACAGCGATGCGCTTGCCCTGAAGGCCGCGCACGTCATCCAAGGGCTCGCCCCGGTAGAAGACCCACAGCGGCACGTAGGAGAGGCTCCCCAGTGACGCCACGTGCTCCGGCACCTCCTGGCCCTTGCCGCCGGTGGTGCCGCTCTGAGCGAAGGCGATGTCCACCCCGCTGTCCTCCGCGCTCAACAGCGCCACGCTGCCCACGGAGCCCTTCGTGTTGCGCAGCTCCAGCGTCACCCCGTGCTGCGCGAGGAACTTCTGGTAGCGCTTCGCCATGTAGTTGAAGCCGCCCTCTTCCGGCGCCAGCGCCATCACCAGGGTCTTGGGCGGCGCGGGCTTGACGAAATAGAACGTCACCGCGAACGCCACCGCGATGAGCAGCGTCGCGGGAGCGACGGCGAACCACAGGTCGCGCCGCAACGTGCGCTTGAGCTGCGCCTTCAACGTGTCCGTCTTCATGAAGCCGCGCAGTATACCGACCACGCCGTGCGGGGCCCCGCCGTACACCGCGTCGGTCCAGGCAAGCGAGCACGTCACGACCCAGGGGCACTTGGCGCAACCCCTTGCGCGACACACCCTCCCTCCCAGGCCTTATTGAAGGGGTGTGGCATGGGTTGGCGCGGCGGGTGGGTGATGTCCTTGCTGGTGGTGGG
>NZ_RAWN01000403.1:0-2282 GCF_003668895.1 Corallococcus sp. AB045 | reverse complement strand
GAGACAGGGACTACACCGTGCCCGCCCCGGCGGCGGCCCCTGCCCTGCCCCCGGCCACGGACGCCGGCGCCCCGGCCCGGATGGACGCCCCGGCTGCTCCGGCCGCGCCCGCGCTGGAGATGGTGACGGATGCGTCACTGGGGCTGAACACCGAGGAGCCTCCCCGGACGGGGCCGGTGATCGGCATCGACCTGGGGACGACGAACTCGTGCGCCGCGATCGTGCGCGGCAACAAGCCCGGGGTGATGCCCAGCCGCGAGGGCCACAACACGGTGCCCTCCATCCTCGCGTTCAACCAGCGCGGCAGGCTGGTGGTGGGCCACCCCGCGAAGGGGCAGATGCTCACCAACCCGCGCCAGACGGTGTACGGCGCCAAGCGGCTGGTGGGCCGGCCGTACGCGTCGCCCATCGTCGGGCAGATAAAAGACCGCTTCCACTACGAGATCGCCGCGGGCCAGTCCGGCGAGGCGGCGGTGCGGTTGGGTGACCGCATCTATTCGCTCCAGCAGATCTCCGCGCTGATCCTCCGCGAGGTGCGCGAGGTGGCGCAGAACCAGCTGGGCCAGATGATCTCCCGGGCGGTCATCACGGTGCCCGCCTACTACAACGACAACCAGCGGCACGCGGTGCGCGAGGCGGGCAAGCTCGCGGGCCTGTACGTGGAGCGCATCCTCAACGAGCCCACGGCGGCGGCGCTGGCGTACGGCTACGGCAAGAAGCTGAACCAGCGCGTGCTGGTGTACGACCTGGGCGGCGGCACGTTCGACGCGTCGGTGCTGGAGCTGCACGACACCGTCTACGAGGTGATCTCGACCGGCGGCGACACGTTCCTGGGCGGCATCGACTTCGACAACGCCATCGTGGAGTACCTCCTGGAGGAGTTCCAGCGGCAGACGGGCCGCGCCTTCCAGGGGGACCGGGTGGCCCTGCAGCGCATCAACGACGCGGCGGAGCGGGCCAAGTGCGCCCTGTCCGAGCGCTCCGAGATGCGGGTGCACGTGGCCTTCATCACGATGATCGACAACAAGCCGTACGACCTGGACGTCACGCTCTCGCGGCAGAAGTTGATCGCCCTGACGGAGGGGCTGGTGGACCGCACGGTCCAGGTCTGCGAGGAGGTGCTCCAGGCCAAGGGGCTGAAGCCGCAGGACATCGACGAGGTGATCCTCGTCGGTGGGCAGAGCCGCTTCCCGCTGGTGCACGAGAAGATCACGAAGTTCTTCGGCCGGCCGCCCAGCAAGGGCGTGCACCCGGACGAGGCCGTGGCGCTGGGCGCGGCGCTGCTGGCGCACAGCCTGGGGCAGATGGAAGGCGTGGTGCTCATCGACGTGCTGCCCATGGCCATTGGCGTGGGGCTGCCGGGTGGGCGCTTCAAGCCGGTGCTGGAGCGCAACGTGTCGCTGCCGGCGGCGAAGAGCTACACGCTCTCCACGCACCGGGATGGGCAGACGGAGCTGGAGCTCACCGTCTTCCAGGGCGACTCCGAGCGCGCGCAGGACAACGAGTACCTGGGCACGCTGCGGCTCGCGGGCCTGCCGAAGAAGCCGCGCGGCGCGGTGCAGGTGACGGTGACGTTCGAGGTGAACAACGAATCGCTGCTCAAGGTGACCGCGAAGGAAGGCACCACGGGGCGCGAGGTCGTCAGCACGTTCACCACCCGCGATACACCGGAGGCGGTGAAGGCGCGGCTGGCGCAGGAGGAGCCCGCGCCGGCGCCGGTGCCTCCGGTGGTGACTCCGGGGCGCGCGGCGCCGGTGGCGCGCAAGGTGGCGGCGCCCTCGCCCGTCGTTCTGGAGGCGGCCCCGGATGCGGCAGTCGTGTCAAAGCAGAAAGGTTTCATGGGGTGGTTGAAGGGACTGTTCAGCCGCGCGTGAGGGCGTGTCGGGTCCCTGCTCCCCGAGTGGGCTGGCGTCGCAGGCCTCCCGTGTTTCATCACCGGGAGTGCCTACGGGATTGAGCAGTCGGGCTGCTATGAAGTGTCGAAATTTTCGACACATGGACGGCCCCCCCCGTGACCGACCTCCCCCAATGCCTTCCTGGCGTACTGCTGAAGCTTGCCCAAAAGCCGACCGCCCGGGCGCCGCTCTACACATTCCTAGGAGACGACGGCGAGGAGATCGTCTGGAGCGCGTCCGACCTGGACGTGCGAGCGCGGCGAATCGCGACGGCGCTGCGTGAGCGAGGCGCGCAAGGCGAGCGCGTGTTGCTGCTGTACCCGCCGGGGCTGGACTACATCGCGGGCTTCTTCGGCTGTCTGTACGCGGGAGCGGTGGCGGTGCCCG
>NZ_RAWN01000402.1:0-2342 GCF_003668895.1 Corallococcus sp. AB045 | reverse complement strand
ACCGAGGTACCGCAGGTGCTGCAGCAGCGGAAGCGTCCGGCCCACGAATGGATGGAGCGGGTGGGTGATGATCACCGAATCCTGCGACGACGGCTGCTTGGATGGGGTGCGCTGAGATGGGTTTCCCTGAGCCCGTGTCGAAGGGCGTCGCGGCGACGATGACGGCGGTGCTCATCGCCTACCTGGGCGTCGACACGGTGTGGAGCCTCATCCACGGATGGGTGCGACTCGCGGATGCGGTGGCGGAGGCCACGACCTTCGACGAGCTCCGGGACGCGGGAGAGCAGTACGGCGAGGTGATGGGCCAGAACGCCGCGCGGGCCTTCGTCATGCTGGCCACGGCGGCGCTGGGTAGCACCGCGGAGACGCTGGCCGCGAAGGTGCCCACGCTGCCCGGTTCGGCACAGGCGTCACTCGTGGGCGTGGCGGAGGGCGGCTTCCGGCTGGGCGCGGTCGCGCAGGTGGAGTCCGTCGCCGTGTCCGCGACGGGTGACATCCTGCTTACCCTGGCACCGGGCGCGGTGGCGGCTGGCGGGCCCGTGGAGGTGCCAGGACCCAAGCACCACATCGCTTCCGACAAGTTCAGCACGTCCACCGCGAACGGAGGCCCGTGGACGCCGCGTTATCAACAACTCTTCGACAAGGCAGGCATGTCCCTGAACGATCCGGAGAACCAGGTCCACGTTCCGGGGCACAAGGGGCCGCATCCGCAGGAGTACCACGCGGAGGTCTTTGAGCGGTTGAGGCTCGCGACCAGCACATGCCGGACAATTCAGCAGTGCCGGGTCGACCTGACACAGGCGCTGCGGATCCTCGCGAAGGAGCTCGCGACGGAGAACACCTGGCTCAACAAGCTGGTCACCCGGAGTGGTGGATGAGGCAGGATGCCTGCGTGACGCCCCGGTACTTCAAGCTCACCGACGACGTGACACTGCCCGGCCGATGGGAGCTTGGAACGCCCGTGGACGCCCAGGGGCAGGACCACGGCTCGTGGCTGTTCATGCAGGGTACTCCCGCGCGGGTGGAGAGTGCGCTGCGCGTTCCGTCCTACTCGCGGGGAAGGGCGCTCGACTTCTCGCTCGCGGATGCGGGCGCTGTCCCTGTCGTCTCCCAACGGGTCGCGGAAGTGCTGTCCCGACTGGCTCCGGGGGACGTGGAGCTGTTCCCCGTTACGATGGACGACTCCCCGGACACGTACTTCCTCGTCAACGTCGTGCGCGTCGTGAAGTGCATCGACGACACCGCCTCGGGCGAGGTGCGCTACTGGACGCCGGAGGATGGACGGCCCGAGCGGGTCGGCACCTATCAAGCGGTTCATCGGCTGCGCATCGACCCGACCAGGACCGGGGACGCGAAGGTCTTCCGCACCTGGGGCTGGCTCATCGCGCTCATCGTCTCCGAGGACATCAAGCTGGCGCTCGAATCCATCGGCGCCACGGGCGTGCAATTCAAGGACGTGTCCCCGCTCCGCTGATTCCCGCGCCTCCGTGCGTCACGGCGACTGTCCGCCAGGCCGCTTGTTTCCGAGGCTTGGTTGCAATCAGGGCGCACACGGCTACATTCAGCACTTCACCGCAGCCGCAACCCCCGGGTTCCTCGTCAGATGACGGTTTCGCTCACAGCCTGCCTGCAGCGTGCTCCGCGCCGGATTTCCGTGCGCCGGACGCTGCCCGCGCACGGCCGAGCCACCGCCTGGCTTGTCACCCACGCCGCCCGTCTCGCGTAGCTCACGACGGACGGCGTCCGCTCCACCCCCACTGAACCTTCGCGCCACGCACCCCCACCTTTCCAGGTGTGCGTGCCGTCCCCATCCCCTTCCCACCGGAGGCAATCGCCATGACCCACGACCACCCCCTCATCGTCACCGACACCGACCTCCAGCGCCTGGAGCGCGTCGTCGAACAGTACGGCAACGCCCGCAACGCCGAGCTCGTGGAGCAGCTGGAGTCCGAACTCGCCCGCGCCGTCGTCACGTCCTCCGACTCCATTCCCCGCGACGTCGTCACCATGAACAGCACCGTCGTCTATGAAGACGGAGAGGCCGGCGAGACGCGCGAAGTCACGCTCGTCTATCCCAAGGACGCCAACAGCGACGCCGGCCGCATCTCCATCCTCGCCCCCGTGGGCAGCGCCCTCCTGGGCCTGTCCGTGGGCCAGACCGTGGAGTGGCCCCTCCCCCAGGGGCGCACCCGCCGCCTGCGCATCGTCGCCGTGCCCTACCAGCCGGAGGCCGCCGGCCACTTCCACCTGTAGGCCCCGCGTCTCCCCATGACGCGTCAGCGGTCGGTCCGCGTCCCCCGCTGACGCGTCATGGGGAGACGCGGGGCCTACAGGTGGAAGTG
>NZ_RAWN01000401.1:0-2342 GCF_003668895.1 Corallococcus sp. AB045 | reverse complement strand
GGACGCTCGGACGTGGCCGGACGCTCGGACGTGGCCGGACGCGCGGTGCGGGGGGGGGCCCGGTCCGCCAGGGTGCGGTGGCGTGAAGGTCCTTCCGAGGCACGCGCGACACTCCGGGCCTCTTCCACCCGGGCCTCTTCGCGCTCGGTGGTGACGAGCCGCGGGCGCTGCGAGGTGCGGATGTCCTCCTTCGAGTCCTCCGTGTACTCGAAGTGGAACAGGCGCTTGATGACCAGCGTGGCGTACGCGCCTGGGGGCAGCGTGAAGGCCACGTTGACCTTGATGTCGCCGCGGTTCACGTCGTCGTTCTGCGTGCGGCCCACGACGAGCTTGTGCGGGAACATCACCAGCGGGCGCTGCTCCTCCTTGAAGTAGAGCATCCGCTCCGCGCCCTTGATGCGCAGGTCGGGGAGCTTGAGCTTCTCCTTGCCCAGCACCCACGTCATGGCCTCCGCCACCTTCGGATCCTGGAAGGTGGAGTCCGGCCCCACGAGCGGGAAGGTCTTCTCGCGCAGCGTGTGCAGCACGTCCGGCGTCGCGTCCCGGAAGTGCAGGAGCGTGCCGGCCTGGTAGCGCATGGGGAACATGGCTTCGCGCGGCAGCATCAGCTGGAGGTAGCGCCGGACGCCCTCGTTCCAGAGGAAGCTCTGGTACTCGAAGAGGATCATCGCCCGGTAGTCCGAGTCGATCTGCAGGAACGCGCGGAGCCAGTCGCCCGGGTGCTCACGCAGGCTGCGCAGGATGCGGTGGTACTTCTTCGCGCCCTCGAAGGGCACGCGCGCGTCCCACTTGCCCCAGTTGTCGCGCCAGAAGCCCTTCACCTTGGCGTCCTCGGTGCGGTCCAGGTCCGAGGGGCGGGCGAAGTAGTTGTGCAGCGCGGCCTCGAAGTCGCCCCGGATGATGTCCTTGGCGATGAAGCCCTGGCCGTGCTTGAGCGCGCCGAAGCGCTGGCTGTCGAAGTAGTTCACCACGCCCAGCCGGTTCACCTCCGCGGCGGACAGGTTCAAGGGCGCCAGCGAGTCGCGCGTGAGGGCACGCACGGTGACGGAGAAGCGGTTGGAGGTGATGTTCCTCGCGGACAGCGGCTTGTCCGTCCGGCCCAGGAACTTCAGGCGCAGGTCGGGCTCCTGCATGTCCACGTCCGCGCCATCCACGGCGATGATCTGCTCGGTGCGGCCCTGCTTGTCCTTCAGGCCGCAGTAGCTGATGGCGCCGGGCTTCAGGCCGAACGCGTCACGGATTCGGTTCACCGCGTCAAAGGTGGACAGCTTCTGCTTGTCCATCAGGTAGACGCGATGCTTGCCGCTTTCGACCTCGTCGAAGCGGTAGGACTCCTTCACGGAGAAGTCCTCGGGTTTTTGCTTGATTCGCACGATGCCCCCTTACCACGTGGGCGCGCGGATTGAAGCGTTCGCGCCGGAAATGGGCTTAACCTGCAACCCCATGAGAAACCTTCCCGCCCTGATCCTTTTGGGGCTCGCCGGCCTCGCCGTGGGGTGCGCGACCCCGTTGTCCACCATGCAGACGGCGAAGACGCTCTCGCCCGGGCAGGTCCAGGTGACGGGCAGCATGGGTGTGTTCGTCCCGGTGGGGACGCTGGCGTCGGTGGTGGACGTGGGCATCGACCAGGGGCGCGCGGCGAAGCGGGCCATCGAGGAGGACCGGCCCTACACCCTCACGGAGGAGGACCAGCAGCGCCTGCTGACGGCGGGTCTGGCCCTGGTGGTGGCCCCGCCGGGGGTGAACCCGGAGCTGATGGTGCGGGTGGGGCTCCTGGACGGGTTCGACGTGGGCGGGCGCTACAACGGCAACGCGCTGCGCTTCGACGGCAAGGTGCGCCTGGCCCACGGCGGCCCGGGGCCGCGCCGCTCGTATGACCTGGCGCTGGGGCTGGGGGTGTCCAAGTACCTGTTCTCCGGGGCGGTGATGGACGTCCTGGAGGTCGTCCAATTGGGGGACTTCAGCCGGACCGACGTGGAGGTGCCGCTGTACCTGAGCGCCGAGTACGGCGACGTGTTCAAGCTCTACGGCGCCCCCAAGTACGTCTTCAGCCACACCCGGCTGGACGCCCAGCTGGTGGACTTCTCCCAGCAGGGCAAGCCGGTGACGGGCTTCGACGCGAGCCTGCCGTCCACGGTGAACAGCCACTTCGTGGGCTCCACGGTGGGCTTCGCGGTGGGCTACAAGTACGTGCACTTCTACGCGGAGCTCACCGGGGGCTACGTCTTCTGCAACCCCGTCGTCTTCGGGCAGAAGCGGGACCTGGGTGGGATGACCTTCCTGCCGTCCATTGGCCTGGGGTTCCGAGCCCCCGAGCGCCGCCCGGCCGCCTCCGTGGACCC
>NZ_RAWN01000400.1:0-2365 GCF_003668895.1 Corallococcus sp. AB045 | reverse complement strand
GTGCTGGGGACCGCGGGGGCGGGAGCCTGCGCGGACAACAGCGCCGCGGAGGCGAGGAGGGCGAGATGCTGGAGGGACACTTTCATTCGCGGGGGCCTCGGGGACCCTGGGAGATGCGCTCGGGCACGCCCGAGGACAACTGGGGGTGGTTGGAAAATTTCCAGCCCCTGACAGAGGTTAGACTGTCCGCCTGCACATGGATATCCGCACCCAAAGCGCACTGCTCGCTTCCATCATCGGTCTGGCGCTGGGCGTGTCCATGTTGTTGCGCCCCGGACGGCCCCGGGTCCTCACGCTCTACTCCGTCTTCACCCTGACGGTCGCCGGGTACTACCTCAGCCTCTTCTTCCACAGCATCTTCCCCTCCCACGACTACCCCTGGGTGTCCCGCATCGCGCTCGGGGCGACGGTGCTCGTCGTCTCCCTGGTGCCCGGGGCGGCGGTCGCCTTCTTCCTTGAGTTCCTGGGGGTCAGCAAGGGAGCGCATCAGGTCGGCCGGCGGCTCGCCCTCCTGTCCGGCGTGCTGGGTCTGACCGTCGCTGTTACACCCTTGGCGGACAAACCATGGGCCCGTCTGGCGCTGGGGGCCTGGGTGTTGGGCACGTTGTTCACTTCCGTGTCCTTGCTGGTGCACCGGGTGCGCACGACGGAGTCGCGCATCGAGCAGTTCCGGCTGGCGTACCTGGCCATTGGCGCGGGCGCGGCGGTGCTGTTCAACGGGTTGGACTTCCTGTCGCGCAACGACATCCCGTTCCCCACGCTGGGCCCGGTCTTCGCGACGCTCTACCTGTTCTTCCTCGCGCAGACGCTGTTGCGGCTGCGGCTGATGGACCTGCATGAGCTCTTGGGGAAGATCGCCTCGCAGACGGTGCTGGCCATCATCCTGGCCTCGGTGTTCACGGTGCTGACGGCGTGGGTGGACGAGAACACGTCGCTCTTCGTCTTCAACACGGTGGTGGCCGCGTTCGTCATCCTCATCCTGTTGGATCCGCTGCGCACCAAGGTGGAGGAGATGGTGGTGCGCATCTTCTTCCGCGAGCGCTTCGCGCTGTTGGGCACGCTGAGCACCCTGCGCGTGCGCATGGCGTCCGTCATCGAAATCTCCGAACTGGCGAACGTGGTGCTGGACGCGCTGCACGAGACGGGGCGTGTGACGCACGCGTCGGTGTACCTGATGGCGGAGGACCGGCCGGGCTACCGGCTCCTGGACTCGCGAGGCCCGCTGCCGGTGGCGCTGCTGGACACGGCGGCCGCGCGCGGCGTGCTCTTCGCGGTGGCCAGCGGACAGAAGGCGGTGCTGCTGGAGAACATCGAGCGGCGCATCTCCGTGATGCGGGTGCAGGCGGTGGAGGGCAAGCGCTTCCGCGACGAACTGAAGCGGCTCAACGACACGCGCGCCGCGCTGCTCCAGATGAAGGCCGGCATCAGCGTGCCGCTGATGGGAAACGACCGCGTCATCGGCTTCCTGAACCTGTGGGACGAACGGGTGCCGGAGGCGTACGCGTCGGATGAAATCGCGCTCATCCTGGAGGTCTCCGAGCGGATGGCGACGGTGCTGGAGAACTCCAAGCTGTACGAGAAGATCCGCGAGCGCGACCGCCTGGCGGCGCTGGGTGAGATGGCGGCGGGTCTGGCGCATGAAATCCGCAACCCGCTGGGCGCCATCAAGGGCGCGGCGCAGTGCCTGGATCCGCGGAAGCTGCCGGGCGAGGACGGCGAGTTCCTGGACGTCATCGTGGAGGAGGTCAACCGGCTCAACGGCGTGGTGACGGCGTTCCTGGATTACTCCCGCCCGCTGAAGCAGAACTTCGGGCCCACCGACCTCAACGAGGTGGTGACGCGCACGATGCGGCTCATCCAGAACGACATGCCGCCCACGGCGGAGCTGGCGGTGGAGCTGGACCTGCGCCTGCCGCGCGCTGAAGGAGACGCGGAGCAGCTCAAGCAGGTGCTGATCAACCTGGTGCAGAACGCGGTGCAGGCGCTGGGGCCTCAGCCGGGCCGCATCACGGTGCGCACGGAGAAGCCGGAGCGCTTCGGCGACCTGCGCAGCGCGGGCGGCGAGTTCGTGGAGGTGCGCGTCTCCGACAACGGCCCGGGCATCCCGGCGGATCAACAGCCGCACATCTTCGTGCCCTTCTTCACGACGAAGCAGAAGGGCACGGGCCTGGGGCTCGCCATCTGCCAGCGCATCGTGAAGAACCACGGCGGCAGCATCAGCGTGCAGAGCAAGGTGAGCGAAGGCACCGCGTTCATCATCCGCCTGCCGGCGCTCCCGTCCGAGCCGGTGGAGGGCGCGCTGCCGGACGGCACGCCCGTACCTGTCTCTTATACACATCTCCGAGCCCACGAGACATGCGCAGAC
>NZ_RAWN01000399.1:0-2391 GCF_003668895.1 Corallococcus sp. AB045 | reverse complement strand
GCCTGGGGCGGAGGTGGCGCCTGGGTGACGACGGTGAGGTCGCGCGCCGCGCCCAGCGCGGAGGCCAGCGAGTCTGGCTGGGGCTGCTCCGGCGTGGCGAGCGAGAACGCATGGGCCTCCTCGCGCTGCTCGATGGCGAGGAGCGACTGGCCCACGACGACGAGCCGCACGAAGCGCCGGCCCTCTTCGATGCGCCGCACGAGCTGGGGCGCGGTGCCATCCAGCTTGAGCACGGCGATGCCGCCCCGGCCGAGCGCGACGTAGGTCACGCCCTGATGGACGACCGAGTCGAGGACAGGGCCCAGGCCCAGTTCTTCCGCGGCACGTGAGGCCGGGGACGCGGGAGCCTGGGCGATGATGACGGAGGCGAGGAGCGCGGAGCCGAGCATGTGGCCGGCTCTATATCGCTCCTGCCTCCCGGGGTTCCTGGACTTTGGGTCAAGCCTAGTCGACGAGCAGCCGCTTCACGGGCGCGGGGTCCACGGCCACCATCAGGGGGCGGGTGAAGTGGCTGAACGACATCAGCGCCTGGCCTGGAGCGAGCCGCGACACACGGCTCCACAGGCTCTCGTCGATGCTGCCCACGCTCTTCTTCAGCTGGTTGATGACGGCCCCGTCCGTGATCTTGTGGATGATGAAGTTGTTGAGCAGGGCCAGCACTTCGGAAGGCAGGTGTTGGGGCAGTTGCGTGACGAAGACGAGTCCCAGCCACCGCTTGCGGCCCCGCTTGGCAATACGAGCGACCTGTTCGAAGAGGGTCTTCATCTGCGCGATGCGGCTGGCGGACAGGAACTCGTGGGCCTCCTCGATGATGATGAGGACCGGGGTGATGTCCTTGCCCTCGCGGTGGGCCTTCTCGTAGCTGGCCTCCTGCCGCTCCTGGATGCCTCGCAGGATGTCCGCGATGACCAGGTTGTTGAGCTGGGGGGATTCCGTGTCGGACAGGTCGATGACGGACACCCGCCCTGGCGAGAGCATGGTGTCGTACTTCACGCCCTCCGTGGTGCCCATGTCGAAGATGTTCAGCCTGCGCAGCCGCTGGATCTTGCTGGCCAGTGCCTTCCAGCTGATGACGTTGCGGCTGCTCTGCGCCATCACCCGCCGCATCACCTTGCCGGGGTCGTTCTTGAAGACGCTGTAGAGCGTCAGCGAGTTGGCCGGAGGCCCCTCGTCCTCCTCCAGCACCTCGATCTCCTCGGCGACCGTTCCTCGCGCTCGCGCCGCGCGGCGGGGGCGGGCCCTTCCTTCCGCTCTGCCCTCGTCGCTCATGCTGTAGAGGTAGGCGTTCACGACGTCCAGCAGGTGCTGGATGGTCATCTTCGGGTAGCCCGTGGACAGCTCGTCCACCTCCAGCGCGTCGCGCCGTTCCTCCTCCGTCACGGGATAGACCTCGAAGTCCTCCAGCAGCAGCTTCGTGACGTCGTACGCCTTGAGGAAGCGCTCCTGCTGCGCCTCCGACATGTCGAGGATCTCCGCCAGCGCGTAGGGCGACAGGCTGGAGAAGTTCAACGAGAAGGCGTGCTTGTTCTTGTGGCGCGGGTTGCGGCTCTCGCGGCCGACCAGGTGATGGATGTGCAGGTCCTTCACGCCCTCGGGCTTCTGGCCGCGGCGCTTGAGGGTCTCCACCATGGCGTGGTGGTCCGTGGGCCGGTCCACGTGCGTGTATTCGCCTTCCACGTCGAAGACGATGGTGGCGATGCCCGAGCTCTGCGCGCGGTGGATGAGCGTGGCCACCGTGGTGGACTTGCCGCCGCCCGTCGTCCCGATGATGCCGGTGTGCCGGGGCAGCACGGACTTGTCGCGGGCGTTGATGCGCGCCTCCATCCGCTCGTAGCCCACCACCGAGCCAATGCTCATCTCTCCGCTGACACCCAGCACCTTCGCGCTCTCCTCCTCGTCGAGCACGAAGACGGGGCTCTGCGGCCTGGGACGGAAGCGGTGCGGCTTGAGCACGCCCGCGACCTCCTCCCCGAGGATCTCCACCTCCGCGCGGCCGTGGTACTCGAAGGTGTACGTGAGCTTCTTGCCGTGGGTCACCACGCCAATGGCCATGGTGGAGTTCGCGGGAACGGCGTTCGGCTCCGCGAAGGGGCCCTGGACGACGACACCCAGGTAGGCCTTGTCGTCCTCGCGGCACTTGATGCGCACCAGCGTCTGCGACGCCAGCCGGTGCAGGTCCTCCTTCGTGGACAGGACGGTGACGAGGTTGTCGTGGCTCGCGCTGGTGTCGAAGTGGGTGAAGCCCACGGCGTTCTCCAGCTCCGGGTCGGCCTTGAGTGCCTCCGCCCGCTCCTTCGCCGCGTCGATTTCGCCCTTCGCCTTGTCCGGCAGGGGCTGCACGACTTCGTTGCGCGGCGGCTCCGCGGGCGGCGGCTGGGGAACCGGGGCCCG
>NZ_RAWN01000036.1:0-60590 GCF_003668895.1 Corallococcus sp. AB045 | reverse complement strand
CTTCGACTTCGATGCAGGCTCCTCGCTGGGGGCAGGAGGGGCGGACGCCTCTTCAGGCGCTTCGGTGGGAGCAGCTTCGGCTTCGGAGGACTTCCGCTTCGCGGCGCGGCCCGAGGCCTTGCGTGAGGGGGCTTCCTCGGCGGTCGTCGTCTCCGTGGCGGGAGGCGTTCCTTCCACGGTGCTCGCGGGAGCGGCGTCGGTGGAGCCAGTCTCCGCCTGGGGCGCGGGAGTGGTGGACTCCGGGGTGGTCTCCGAAGGGGAAGGCGCGGGGATTTCTTGCGGCGTGGCGGCGGGAGTTACTTCTGCCGGGGTCTTCTTCGCGGAAGAGCCCTTGGGCGCCTTCCCTGCGCGCTTCGAAGGGGCCTCGCTGACGTCCGTCTTCAGTTCGGTCGTCTCCGCACCCGCGGCGGTCGGCTCGGGAGCTTGGGGAGGCTGTTCGGAGGGCGTCGGCGCGGAAGCCTTCGGGCTCTCCTCGGTCGATGCAGGCTCCTGGGCAGCCTTTGACGCGGAGGCCTTTGGGCCCTTCTTGGTCGAAGCTAGCTCCGTAGCCACTTCGGAGGACTTCGATGCATCGGCCTTGGGGCCTTCCTCGGCCGAGGCGGGCTTCGTGACAGGCGTCTTCGAAGTCTGCTCCGCAGCCTTCGCAACAGCAGGCAGCTTCGACGGTTGTGCGCCCGGCTTCGCGGTAGGCGGCGGCGCGACGGACTTCGCTGCGGGCGCCTTCGGAGCCTGTGCGGACTTCGCGGCCGGCGTCTTCAGCGCCGTCGCACCGCCCGGCTTCACGGCGGAGGACTTCGGCGCATGAGTCGCGGACTTCGCGGCAGGCGCCTTCGTAGCCTGAGCACCCGACTTCGCCACGGAAGTCTTCGGAGCCTGTGCAGCCTTCGATGCGGAAGTCTTCGGAGCCTGTGCGGCCTTCGATGCGGAAGTCTTCGAAGCCTGAGCCGCCTTCACGGTGGGCTTCGCGACAGGCTTTGCCTTGGAGGCCGGTGCCTTCGCCGCCGCGCCCTTCACCGCCTTCGCGACCTGCTTCAGCTTCGAGGCCGCGGTCTTCAGTGCCTGCGCCACCGGCTTCGCGACCACGGCCTTCTTCGCCGGGGCAGGGGCCTTGCCCCCGGCGGGACGGCCCCCGGGCTTCGTGGCGGCCTTGCCAGCGGCACTGCGGGACTTGGACGAATCGGAGGAGGCGGAAGGTCGGGTCGGGCGGCGCTGGGCCATAAAGTCATCCTCGGAGGACCCGAGCGGTCGGCGCCGTCGGCCCTCGTCCCCCGATGGCTAGTGCACCCACCGCCGCACCGCAAGGCACACGTGGGGCGTGTGCACGCTTCCTGTCCTGTGGAGAGGTCAGGTTCCCTGCGGGAGGCGCACCCCTCACGTCTGGAAGTCCTGGGATTTCCACGGAGACCGGTCCGGCACAGGCATTGCTCAGGCGAGTGCTTCCAGGCGGCCGATGGCGTCAGCGAGGACGCTGCGGAAGTAGCTGTTTGCATCGCCGGCTCGGTCCCGAAGGCGAAGGAGCAGCGGCAGCAGCGAGGTGTCCTCCAACTTCTCCGCGGCTTCGACGGCCAGGACGACGACCTCGCTGCTCTCCAACTCGCGGCGCAGCGGCTCCAGGACACGCGGGTCCTTGCGCAGCGCCAGTCCGACCAGGGCCTCGCCGCGAAGCTCCATGTCGGACTCCGTGAGCCGGTCGAACAACGCGTCCCGAAGCTCGGGCGTATCCACGTCCTCCGCCTGGCTGCCCAGGCTGAAGGTCGCCCAGTTGCGGACGTCCTCGTCGCTGTCTCGGGAGAGCGCAATCAAGGTCTGGATCGCGACCGGATCCCGGTGGGGCATCATCCCCATGACCACGCCCATCCGGACGTCCTCGTCCGGGTGGTCCTTCAGGGGCTGAAGGGCGGGAACCGCTCGGGTATCCCGGAGGTGCCCCAGGGCTACACCCATTGAACCCAGGACGTCGGCATCCTGCTCGGTCGCGAGCGCGGACAGGATTTCATCCGCGCACTTCGCCATGAGTGCGTCGCTGCGTTTCCGCCCGCCCAGTTGCGCGAGGATGTCCGTGCCGCGTCCACGCTCGCGTGAAGAAGCGGAGTGCAGCAACCCGACGGCGGCCTCGAACACCTCGTCGCCGCCCCGGTCGTGCAACTCGCGGATGGCCTCCCAGGCCGTTTCATCCTCCTCGTCGCCCTGCAACGCGAGGGCAATCAACTCCTGGATGGAGTGGTCTTTCATGGCGCGCGCCCTCCCAGGCAATCAATGGCGAAGTCGATGGCGTCTTCGAAGACATCGTCCATGGGGCGGGTGGCTTCTCGGACCGCGAGGAGCAGCGGCAGGAACGAGGCGTCCTCCAGGTACCTCGCGGCCTCGATGGCGGTGGATGTGGTGGGCTGCCGCTCCAACTCGCGGCGGAGGGGCTCCCGCACACGAGGGTCCTTCCTCCGGGCCAGCCCGACCAAGGCGTCCGTCCGGATGTCGGTGACTTCATCCGAGAGCCGGTCCAAGAACGCCTCCCGCAGCTCTGGAGAATCCACCGCGTCCTCGTCCTTGAGGGAGAGGGCGGAGATTGCCTCCTCGCGCACGGACGCGTCCGTGTCCCGGGAGAGCTCGAGCAAGGTCTGGAGGGCCACGGGGTCCTGGTGCTGCGACAGACCCGAGGCGACTCCCAGCCGGACCCGGGAATCTGGGTGGTCCTTCAAGGCCCGCAGCACGGGCACCGCCCGGGCGTCGGCGAGGTAGCCCAGGGTGTGTCCCATCGCCCGGAGGACGCTGGCGTCCGGCTCGGTGGGGATCGCGGCCAGGAGGACGTCCGCGGACCGCGCCCCGCGTTCAAGGCGTGCCTCCTCGTCGTAGCCGGTCGCCTGGACGAGGAGATCCGCACCCAGGGCTCGCTCCCGCGCGGAGGGAGACCGCAGCAGCTGCACGGCGGCCTCGAAGACCTCCTCTCGGTCCCGCTTTCGCAGCGCCTCGTACGCGGCCCAGGTCCTGTCCTCCTTCAGCTGGAGGAGGGCCAGCTCCAGCGTGGAGATGGCGTCGTAAGGATCGGGAGTGGCCATGGGGAAAGGATAGCGCGAGGCGCGCTCCCCAACCCCTACGCGGAGAGCCTCTGCCTCGTGCTCGCGTCGAGCGGAAGGGTGATGGTGAAGCAGGTCCCCTCCTCGGCGCTGCTCGTCACGGTGGCCTTGCCGCCGTGCGCTTCGGCCAGGCCCCGCACCAGCGGCAGCCCCAGTCCCCAGCCCTTCTCCGCGCTCTCCGTCGCGGACTGGGTGCGATGGAACGGCTCGAAGATGGTCTGCTGATCCTCCGCGGCGATGGGCGTGCCCTGGTTGCGCACCTGGAGCCTCACCTGGCTTTCATGCCGCTCCAGCCGGACTTCAATCGGGGTGTCCGGAGCGCCGTACTTCGCCGCGTTGGAGGCCAGGTTCTCCACGATGCGGCGCAGCCCGAGCGGATCCGCCCGCATCGTGAACAGGCCTTCCGCCTTCAGCACGAAGCGCTCCGGGTAGACCGCCGAGAGCTCGTCCAGCGTCTGGGCCGCGACCGCGTGGAGGTCGCAATCCTTCACCTCCAGCGCCACCAGCTTGCCGGCCTTGATGCGGCTGGCGTCCAGCAGGTTCTGGATCATCCGCTCCGCGCGGTCCAGGCTCGCCGACACCCGGGCCACGGAGGACTGGACGCTCGGCAGGTCCGCGTGGCGCCTGCCCATCAGCTGCACGCTCAGCTTCGACGCCGTCAGGGGCGTGCGCAGGTCGTGCGTGAGCGCCGCGACGAACGTGTCCCGCATCCGCTGCTCGGCCTTCAACTTCCGGAGCTGATCGCGGAGGTTGATCTCCGTCATGATGGAGGCCGTCATCTCCTTCATGATGAGGTGATCCTGCGCGGTCCACTCGCGCACCGTGGGCTGGATGCAGCAGAAGGTCCCCAGCACGTGCCCGTCCGGATTGATCAACGGCAGCACGATGAGGGCGACGATGCCCCAGGGTCCGGTGGACGGATGGAACTTCAGGAACGGATCCGCGGGCGCGTTCGAGGAGATGATGGGCTCCCCCTCGAGCGTGTAGCGGCACAGCGACGCGTCGATGGGCAGCGTCCGCGTCTCCCGGAAGGGCGAGGGCAGGCCGAAGTCCGCCTTGAAGAACTGCCGGTTCGAGTCCACCAGCGACATGATGGTCAGCGGGACGTTGAGCAGCTGCGCCGCCAGCCGGGCGAGGCGGTCAAAGGCCTCCTCCTGGGGCGTGTCCATCAACCCGGTGTCCCGGATGGCCTGCAGACGGTTCGGATCCGCGAGGCGACGGTTGCACCGCTGGGTCCGCGCGAGAGAGGCCTCGTCCAACTCACCTAGGAACTTCATGGGACGGACTTTAGAACCTTGGGACAATGGCTGGACAGCTTGAGCCCAGGGGCCAGTTCCTCCGTTCGCTGACCAACCTTCCAGGCCCGCTCAGGAAAATCTTTCAGGGGTTTTGACCCGCTTCCCCCGGGTCCGCCCTCCCTGTGTCCCGGACCCATTTCCGGGAGGCTTTTCCCCCAATGCATCCCCCTCGTTCGTCGTCCCGCGCGGCCCTCGCCGTGCTTCTGCTGATTCTTCCCACCCTGGCCCTGGCCGCGGACCGGGGCGCCTGGGCCCCAGGCGTCGCGTACGCCGTGGGCGACATCGCGTCCTATGGTGGCAAGGGCTACGACTGCCGGCAGTCGCACACGTCCCTGGTGGGCTGGGAGCCGCCCAACGTGCTCGCCCTGTGGCTGGAGCGCACCGGCAATCCTCCCGCTGACACGCAGGCCCCCACCGCGCCCTCTGGCGTCGGTTCGCCCTCCAAGACGTATGACAGCGTGTCGCTGACCTGGAGCGCGTCCACCGACAACGTGGGCGTCACCGGCTACGAGGTCTTCGTCAACAACGGCGCCTCCGCGTCCGTCACCTCCACCACGACGAGCGCCACCGTCACCGGGCTCGCCGCCAACACCTCCTATACGTTCACCGTGAAGGCGCGTGACGCGGCGGGCAACCGTTCAGCCGCGAGCGCCGCGTTCAGCACCACCACGCCCAACCGCCCCGCGCAGGACACGCAGGCCCCCACCGCGCCCGGCTCGCTGCGCTCCACCGGCGTGACGTCCTCCAGCGTGTCCCTGGCGTTCAACGCGTCCACCGACAACGTGGGCGTCACCGGCTACGAAATCTTCGTCAACGGCGGCACCAGCGCGGCGGCCACCAGCACCACCACGAGCGCCACCGTGACGGGGCTCGCCGCCAACACCACCTACACGTTCACCGCGAAGGCGCGCGACGCGGCCGGCAACCGCTCCGCCGCGAGCAACAGCGTCGCCGTGACGACGGGCAACACCGCGCCCGCGGGCAACAAGGTGCTGGTCGGCTACTGGCACAACTTCGACAACGGCTCCACCAACATCCGGCTGCGCGACGTGTCGTCCCGGTTCAACGTCATCCAGGTGGCCTTCGCGGAGCCGGTGACGGGTGCTCCGTCGGGCACCATGGGCTTCACCCCGTACAACGCCACCGTGGCCGAGTTCAAAGCGGACATCGCCACGCTCAAGGCGCAGGGCCGCAAGGTGCTCATCTCGCTGGGCGGCGCCAACGGCACCATCCACCTGGACAACGCGGCGGCGCGGCAGGCCTTCGTCACCAGCATGCAGGGGCTCATCAACACGTATGGCTTTGACGGCCTGGACCTGGACCTGGAGGGCGCGTCGCTGTCGCTCAACGGCGGGGACACCGACTTCCGCAACCCCACCACGCCCCGCATCCAGCACCTCATCGCCGGCACGCGCCAGTTGCTCAACGACAACGGCGCGGGCTTCCTGCTCACCATGGCGCCGGAGACCGCCTACGTGCAGGGCGGCTACGCGGCGTATGGCGGCCCGTGGGGCGCCTACCTCCCCGTCATCTACGCGCTGCGCGACCGGCTGACGTACCTGCACGTGCAGCACTACAACACCGGCACCGTGATGGGGCTGGACGGCCGCGCGTATGCGCAGTCCACGCCGGACTTCCACGTGGCCATGGCGGAGATGCTGCTCCAGGGCTTCCCCGTGGGCGGCAACGCGAGCGCCGTCTTCCCCGCGCTCCGGCCGGAGCAGGTCATCATCGGTCTGCCGTCCTCGCCGCAGGCCGCGGGCGGTGGCTACACCACGCCCGCCAACGTGCAGAAGGCGCTGGACTACCTGATGAAGGGCCAGTCCTTCGGCGGCACCTACGTGCTGCGCCAGGCCGGCGGGTACCCGGGCTTCAAGGGGCTGATGACCTGGTCCATCAACTGGGACAAGTTCACCAACTACGAGTTCTCCAGCAGCCACCGCGCCTACCTGGACACCTACCGGTAGACCCGTGAGGCTTTGCCTCCACCCGTGAAACGCGGCGGGACGGGTGGAGTGCAAGGCATTGCCTTCCAATGGGCACGGCAAGGAGGTGGGAGTGTTCCCGGGGCCTCCGGGCTGCCCGCCCCAGGGGGAGCCGCCAGGGGATGATGCCCGGAGAACGCGATGCGCCGAGTCCTCACGCATGCGATCCCGCCGACATCGACTCACTCGTCTGGCTTGCCGAGCGCTACAGTCGGGAGCCCATGGAACGGACGGAGCGCAGCGATGCCGGTGGTAGCGCCATGGCTGGAGGTCAGCGCTTCCAGGCCCGGGTGGCTGCCTGGTGGATGACGCGGATCCTCCTGGGCACGCGCCTGGGCGCCCGGTTCGGGCTGGTGGGGGCTTGTGTCGCGGAGCGGCTTGCCGGGGAGAGTGGAGACGCAATCGACGACATCCGGGTCGAGCTGTCTGGCGGCGCACGTCTCTATGGGCAGTGCAAGCGGTCGCTCAAGGTGGGGGTGTCCGAAGACAGTGAGTGGGGCTCCGTCCTGCTGCAGTTCGCACGGCAGTCCCAGGCGGACGCAGGGGAGACGGGGGAGCGCCGCTATGTCCTCTTCTACGAGGAGCACAATGGAACGCTCACTCGCCTCGTCCAGCTCCTAGACCGCTACCGCTCCCTGGCGGACGGAGAGGCCCTGGTGGCGGCCGCGACCAACGCCCGGGAGCACGAGCTGGCCGAAAACATCACCTCGATCCTGGATCGGCTTGCCGGGAAGTACTCACTCGCGGCGCTGGGCACTCTACGACAGCACCTGCTTCGACAGGTGTGTGTGGCACAGCTCCGGCTGGCGGAAGGAGAAGCAGACTTCCTGAGCGCTCAAGATGCCCTCCAGTACGGGCTCCTCTCAGAGTCATGGCAAGCGCCCACGGCCATGGCGCTCCTTCACCGCTGCGCGGATGATCTCCTGGCGGAACGGCGTTTCCATGACCGCAGCTCACTCCGCAAGGTATTGGCCGAGAAGGTCTCACTTCGGGAGGGGAGTGATTACTGGCGGGACTTTGATCGCCTGGACAAGTTCTCACAGGATGAGCTCGCCGCGCATGAGCAGGAGGGACGCTCCCGCCTCCAACTGGGGAGGACCTTCTCGCTCGAGCGGCCCGCGCTCCGCGCCTTGCTGGACGCACCGGAAGCCTCGTTCGTGGTGGTCGGGGACGCGGGTACGGGCAAGACCGGCTGTCTCCTCCAATTGGCTCGTCAGCTGCGCAAGCGCGAGCAGCGTGTCTGGTACTGGGCCGCGGACTCCCTGATGGGGCCCACTCCCATGCGCATGGGCGCCACGCTCATGCTTCAGCACTCCTGGAGTGGTCTCTTCAGCGAGGCGCGGGCCACCGGGGGCATCACCCTCATCGTCGATGGGCTGGATGGCGTCCGTGATGCCAGTGCCCAGAACGCCTACCAGAAGCTGCTGAAACAGGCCCGCGGCGCGGGAGTGCGCGTGGTCGTCTCCATCCGCCGGGTGGATGCCCAGTACGCGAGCTGGCTCAAGCAGTGCTTCGCCCGGGAGCCAGAGTGGCTGGACTCCGAGGAGGGCGTTCCCGACGCATCGGCCGTGCTGGGGCCTCGGGTGAACGCGCTCCTCATCGATGTGCTCAGCGAGCAAGAGTTACAGCAGGTCCTGACGGCCTTCCCGATGCTGGGACGCGTGTTGACTCATGCTCCCGCGCTGAGGTCCGTCATCCGGAACCTCTTCAGCCTGGATCTGCTCTGCCAGATGCTCGATGAGGGGCAGGAGCCCACGGCGCTCTCTGGGATTTCGACACAGGCGGAGCTGTTCGAGCGTTACTGGGAGCGGCGCATCCTGGATCACCCCCAGCACGCCGAACTCGAAGCCGGGCTCACGGCGTTGGTGGATCAGATGGTCCATGAGCGCACACTGCAGATACCTCCGCGAGCGCTACCGACACCCGTGCTCGATGTCCTCTTGAGTACCGGGCTCATCCGCCACCCGCCGCTCATTCCCGGACGGCTCCCCGAGGTGGAGCGTGTCGAGTTCTCGCACCACCTCTTCTTCGACTATGCCGCCGAGCGGCTTTTCGTGCGCCGCCGTCGCAAGCGGCTGACCGCCGAGCTGGTCTCGGATGAGGCCTGGCCGCTCATGCTGCGCCCCAGCCTGGTGTTGTTCCTGCGGTACACCTGGGTGAGGGGGCGGCTCGACTTCTGGGATCTGCTGCTCGAGCTCGAGCGCGCCAGGGTCTCGGGACTGCACCGGCTTTCGGCCTACGTGGTCATCGCGGAGGAGGCGAAGACCGAGGCAGAACTCGACCCGCTCATGCGGGGCGCCTTGGGCCCGGGCCGTGACGAGGAGGATTGGGCGCGTGCGCTCAAGGGAGTGGCCATCGGGGCTGCCTTCGTCATGTTGCCTCGCCGCTTCCCGCAGGGAGAAGGCGCATGGTGGCTCCGCCTGGCACAGCAGTTGGTGCGCGCGTCGGGACCGGAGCTCTTGGAGGCCTGCCAGTTGCTCCTGGCCACCGCGGACGCGCACCTCGAGAGCCTGGGAGACGAGGCACGTGGGCTCATGAACGCTGCCGCGATCCTCCTGGCGGACGAGCGGAGCCGTCAGGACCCCTGGGGCGAAGCTCCGCGTCCAATGCTCGGATGGATCTGCCGGACGTTCTCCTCAGCCCCGGAGCGTTCCCGTGACTTCATCCGTGAGCTCCTCGTTGAAGAGGGACTGGAGACCCGGCCTGCCATTGCGTTGAGCGAGCTCGCGAACCACCTCGGTGACATCGCGCGCGGAGACGCACGCCTGGCGCGCTGGCTCTATGAGGTGGCGTTCGGGTGCTGGGAGGCGCGGACGCTCTCCGGGGCGGAGGCGCTTACGAAACAGGTCGCGCCATGGGGCGCCAGTGGAGAGGGCGCCAGGTTCCAGCTCAACCGAGACTTTCCTTCTTTCTTCAGAGTCTCTCCCGAAGAGGCGACCCGGGCCGTGCTTCACGTGGCACGTCGATTCTCGAAGAGGCACGACCGCGGTTCGCACAGTCAGCCTTTCGAGACGCTCAAGCTGGCGGGCCAGGAGCGGCGGATGGTGGAAGATGGCTACTGGCGCTGGTGCTGGACCTCCATCAATCTCAACACGGAGAACCCGAACGAACTCCTTGAGAGCTGGCGGGATCAGCTCGTAGCGCTGGCGAAAGGTGCAAACGGACAAGAGGTATTCACCCGGGTCTGGTCGGTCCTCCTCCATGAGAACGACCAGGCGAGTCTCTGGTGTCAGGTTCTCGCTGCCATGAGAGAGGCTCCTGAGTTCCTGGGGAGGAGGTGCCTGGAGTTGCTCCTGGCTCCCGCAGTCCTCGTGGGGCGAGGCACTCATCGGTTCGCCCGGAGGGCCCTGGAGACTGTCAGCTACGAGCTGGCGCCGGAAGACCTCCATCGCATTGAGGCCGTGATTCTTGGAATCCGAGGCGAAGTGGGCAGGGGCGCACGGACCCGGCTCCGTCAAATCAAACGAGCCAGGGCGACTCTCCTTCGGAGAATTCCCCAGGAGCATCTGGGAGAGCAGGCGCTGCGCCTGAGCAAAGGCTTGGGTTCGAGGAACGCGGACGTCGATGAGGACGTTCCTGTTCCCACCATCCTTCCGATTCCCGAGAACATGAAGGACCTGCTCGCGAACAGGCACGTCGACATAGACCGTCCCGGGCACGGACCCCTCATCGAGGTGGGTGACGCGCTTCGTGAGCTCCTCGCCTTCGAGAACCCTGGCGCGGAGGTGGCAGAAGTCTTTCGTGTCGTCCGAGAGGCGGAAGCCCGTATGGCGGCGGCTCCGTCTTCCGTGGAGCCCGTGCTGGTTGACGTCGTCCGACGATATGTCCTTCATGCCCTGTCGGACCTGGCGCATGCCAGGGTCGTCCTGGATGACCTGCAGATGGCGGAGATGACTGCCCGCTTCGAGGAGGCACTGGATTCGCCCTCTGATCCCAACGCCAAGGGGCTTTACGCGTTTGGCGCGGAGCCCGGAGATGCTCAGTCCAGCGCGGCCCGGGGCCTCATTGGCCTGGCGCTACGCGCGGGGAGCCTGTCCCCTCATGCAGAAGCATTGCGTCGCGTGGCTCGGAGCCCTCGCGGGAAGGTACGCCAGATGCTGGGGTCGTATCTCTGGCGCCTGTTGGAGCCCTTTCCATCCCTCGTCTTCGAGTCGCTCGAGGAGTGGGTGGAGGAGGTAGGCCTTCGGAGGGATGGCACGGAGCTGCTCTATCGACTCCTCATAGACACCTGGCAACTGCACCTCCGCGGTCGGGATGCGACCCGTGCGGACGCGCTGTTGAAGGCACTTCTCTACAAAGCACGTCTACGTCGTGAGGAAGAGCGGGATACTCACTTCGATCTTCGGAAGACAGCGGGAGCAGCACTCGGCATGCTTCACTGTGTTCTTGCGCCGGCCTGGGTGGAAGAGGAGCTCTCCCGCCTTCTGGAGGGGCCTCGGGATGGAGCCGTGGAGCTCCAGTACGTGTTGTGGCAGACCACTCGGGTGGTCCTCCCGGAAGGACTCCCGCGAAAGCGCCCGGAGTTGGTTCGAAGACCTGAAATCGTGGAGCGCGCCCAGGCCCTCCTCCTTGGTGTCCTCAAGAGCTGCCTGGGTGAGTTGAGGGCTGATTCCCCTGAATGGCAGCCGCCCCGCGTCCTCACGACCTCCTGGGGGGCCGACTTGTGGCGTGAACGCCTTGAGGAGTGCTTCCAGGGAGTCGCGGGCAAGTTCTGCCGGGCTTCCATGCGATGGTTGCGCACCCAGGATCCAGACCTCGCAGCGAGGTTGCGCCTCGTGCCTCTGGACGAAGATGAGGAGAAGGGCGACCCGCTCTACGAGGATCTCTCGGTTGGAGGGGCGGAGGCTCCGATGGCGGGCTTCGCGTCCCAGGCGGAGGCCATGCGTGCCTGGTGGAGGCGCGTCGAGCCGATTTTGGAATTGCTCCTGGAGCGGCTCTCGCCGTTCACGGCTCGCGCACTCGTCAAGGGGCTCTCGTTCTGCGCTCACCTGGACGCACCTCGCACGCTCCACTGGTTGAGGCGTTACGTCGAGGGGGCCATGAGCCGAGGCCAGCTGAGTGACCGGGAAGCGGCGGACCTCGCGGTCGAGTTGCTCGCCCGTGTCTTCGCGGATGACGACGGCGCCCTCGCGGTGCGTCCGGACTTCCGAGCCGACTACCTCCGGGCGTTGGATGCGTACCTCAGCATGGGATGGCCGAAGGCTGTCGAGATCGCGCTCCAGGTCGAGACCCTGTTCCGCCCGGCGTCAGCCTGACCGCCGGGCAGAAGGCCGATTCCTACGTCTTCTTCAGCTTGTCGCCCACCGCGCCGAGCAGCTGGTCGAAGGACTCGGAGAACAGCCGGATGCCGTCAGTGGACAGCTCATCCGTCACCGTCTTCATGGAGATGCCGGCCGCCTCCAACTGGCGCATCGTCGCCTCCGCCCCGGGCAGGTCCTCCTCCAGGCTGGGGCGCACCTTGCCGTGGTCCCGGAACGCGTCGATGGTGGCGGGCGGCATGGTGTTCACCGTGTCGCGGCCGATGAGCTCCTCCACGTAGAGCACGTCGCGCAGCTTCGGGCTCTTGGTGCTGGTGCTCGCCCAGAGCACGCGCTGCACCTTCGCGCCCTTCGCCGCGAGCGCCTTCCAGCGGGAGCTCCCGAAGACCTCCTTGAAGGTGCGGTAGGCGAGCTTCGCGTTGGCGATGGCCACCTTGCCGCTCAATCCCTCCATCGCCTTCTGCTGCTCCGGCGTGGCGCCCGCCTTGAGCTTCTTCTCAATCTCCTTGTCCACGATGGCGTCGATGCGGCTGATGAAGAACGACGCCACGCTCGCAACGCGGCTCACGTCCCCGCCGGACGCGGCGAGCTTCTCCAGGCCGGAGACGTAGGCCTCGGCGATCTCCTTGTAGCGCTCCTGGCTGAAGAGCAGCGTCACGTTGACGTTGATGCCCTCGGCGGTGAGCTGCTCGAAGGCCGGCAGGCCCGGCACGGTGCCCGGGACCTTGATCATCACGTTGGGCCGGGACAGCGTCTTCCACAGCCGCCGCGCCTCCTCCAGCGTGCCGTGCGTGTCCAGCGCCAGGCGCGGGGACACCTCCAGCGACGCGAAGCCGTCCTGGCCCTTCGTCGCGTCGTACACGGACTTGAGGAGGTCCGCGGCGCCCTGCACGTCGCGCACGGCGAGCTGCTCATAGAGGTCGTTGCCGGAGAGGCCCTGGCCCTTCGCCGCGTCGAAGAGGTCCTGGTAGTCGTCGCTGCCCGACACGGCCTTCTGGAAGATGGTCGGGTTGGAGGTGAGCCCTTTGAGCCCGTCCTCCTCGATGAACTTCTTCAGCGTGCCCTTGGTGATGTAGCTGCGCTGGAGGTTGTCCACCCAGACGGATTGGCCGAACTCGGCGAGCTGTCGCAGCGGATTCATGGATTCTCCCGGCGGGGGCGCGAGGCTCCCGGATGGCGTTCTTTCAATTTGCGCATGCCCCGTCGCCCACGTCCGGCCGGGCGGGCAGGCACTCGCGGATTCTGCCTGTGAACAGGGCCGGCGGGGGGCAACGCTTCTCGCAAGCCGGGGCAGTCAACACAGTAGCGGGGGCACACCCCTGGCCCCCCAACCCGGGAGCGAAACGATGGCGGACACCTTGGCGGACCTCGCGGCGCAGCTGCGCATCGACAGCATCCGCTGCACCACGGCGGCGGGCTCGGGCCATCCCAGTTCGTCCATGTCCGCGGCGGACATCATGGCCGTGCTGTTCCAGAAGTACCTGCGCTTCGACTTCCAACAGCCGAAGGCCCCCAACAACGACCGCTTCGTGCTCTCCAAGGGCCACGCCTGCCCGGTCCTCTACTCCGCCTTCAAGGCGGCGGGCGCCATCGACGACCGGGAATTGCTCTCGCTGCGCAAGTTCGGCAGCCGGCTGGAGGGGCACCCGAACCCGCACGTGCTGCCGCTCGTGGACGTGGCCACCGGCTCGCTCGGGCAGGGCCTGGCCGTGGGCGTGGGCATGGCGCTTGGCGCGAGGATGGACGGACTGCCCTTCCGCACCTACGTGCTCATGGGTGACAGCGAGACGGCGGAGGGCTCCGTGTGGGAGGCGTTCGACAAGGCCGGCCACTACGGGCTGGACAACCTGTGCGCCATCATCGACGTGAACCGCCTGGGACAGAGCCGCGAGACGGAGCTGGGCTGGAACCTGGAGGCCTACGCGGCCCGCGTCCGCGCCTTCGGGTGGAACGCCGTCACGCTGGACGGCCATGACCTGGACGCCATCGACCGGGCCTTCGCCGAAGCGCAGGCGAAGAAGGGCCAGCCCACCTGCCTCATCTGCAAGACGGAGAAGGGGCGCGGCTCCTCGCTCATCGCCAACCACGATGGCTGGCACGGCAAGCCGCTGCCGGAGGACAAGGCGAAGGACGCCATCCGCGAGCTGGGCGGGGAGCGCGACGTCCGCGTCCAGGTGAAGAAGCCGGAGGCGCTGAAGGCCACCGTCCAGGACAAGGCCTCGCCGTTGCAATTGCCCACGTACGAGGTCGGCCAGAAGGAGGCCACGCGCAAGGCGTATGGCGACGCGCTCCTGGCGCTGGGCAACGCCCGGCCGGACGTGGTGGCGCTGGACGCGGAGGTGTCCAACTCCACGTACTCGAACGAGTTCCAGAAGGCGCACCCGAAGCGCTACTTCGAGATGTTCATCGCGGAGCAGAACATGGTGTCCAGCGCGGTGGGCATGGCGGTGCTGGGCAAGAAGGCCTTCGTCAGCACCTTCGCGGCCTTCCTGTCGCGCGCCTATGATCAGGTGCGCATGGCGGCCATCTCCAACGCCACGGTGCACCTGTGCGGCAGCCACGCGGGCGTGTCCATTGGCGAGGACGGCCCGTCGCAGATGGCCCTGGAGGACCTGGCGATGATGCGCGCGGTGGGCGGCAGCACGGTGCTCTACCCGAGCGACGCGAACCAGACCGCGAAGCTGCTGGCGCAGGTGCTGGAGCGCCAGGGCATCACCTACCTGCGCAGCACCCGCGAGAAGACGCCGGTGCTCTACCCCGCGACGGAGGACTTCCCCATTGGCGGCAGCAAGGTGGTGCGCCAGTCCGATGAGGACGTGGCGACGGTGGTGGCCGCCGGCATCACGCTGCACGAAGCGCTCAAGGCCTACGAAGCGCTGAAGAAGGACGGCATCGCGGTGCGCGTCATCGACCTGTACTCAGTGAAGCCGGTGGACGCGAAGACGCTGCGCAAGGCCGCGCGCGAGACGCTGGGGCGGCTCATCGTGGTGGAGGACCACTGGGCGGAAGGGGGCCTGGCGGACGCGGTGCTGGAGGCCTTCACCGGTGAGCGCGAGCAGCTGCCCATCGTGGTGCGGCTCGCGGTGACGAAGATGCCCGGCTCCGGCAAGCCCGCGGAGCTGCTGAACGCCGCGGGCATCGACGCCGGGCACATCGTGGAGGCCGTCACCTCGCTGAGGGAGGAGACGACGGCCCGGGGCGGGGACGGCCGGGGAAGGCCGTCCGAGAACGCCTGGGGCCACACGAACGCTTGAGCCCCGGGGAGGCTCAGGGCTTCGGGTCCAGCCGCTCGGCCGCGCGCGCCGCGCCCATGGAGCGCGCGTAGTCCAGCGCGGTGCGTTTGTCCGCGTCCCGGGCTCTGTGGTCCGCGCCGCGCTGGATGAGCAGCTCCATCATCTCCAGCTTGTCGAACATGGCCGCGAACATCAGCGGCGTGCGGCCGTCCGGGCCCGCGCCGTCCACGTCCGCGCCCGCGTCCAGGAGCACCGTGGCGATGGCCTCGTTGCCCTTGAAGGCCGCGCCGGCCAGGGGCGTCTGTCCGGCGCCGTTGGGCTGCTCCGGGTTCGCGCCGCGCTCCAGCAGCAGGCGCGTGGCCTCCACGTGGCCGTGGTAGCTGGCCAGCATCAGGAGCGAGTCCCCCCGCTCGTTGCGCACCCCCACGGGGAGCCCGGCGTCGAGCAGTTCGCGCAGCTTGCTGGCGTCCCCCGCGCGCACGACCGTGAATGCGTCCCTCACTGCGGCGTCGTCTTCGGTGCCCGGGGTTGAACCCGGGTTCTTCGGGTCGTTCGTGGGGCTCATGGTCGGTGTTCCTTCCTAGTAGGACCTCCGTGCCATGTCGATATCCCGGGGCGCATCCGACGAATCGGAAACTCCAAATCGAAACAGTTCCTGGCGTCAGTAGGGGGCGCAGTGGATGCCCACGCAGTTGCCCGCGCCATTGTCCCGCGCGACGTTCCCTCCTCCGTCGAAGGCGGCCGGCGCGTAGATGCCAAAGCCCGTGTTGTGCAAGGCGACGTTGCGGATCAGCGTGGGGGTGTTGGGCTCCGGAACCCGGAGGCCGTCGCCGTCGTTGCTCAGGAATTGATTGCCGCGGACGATGCCAATGAGCGGGTAGGGGACGTACGCCGGGCGGTCGGACAGGGTCAGGCCGCCGGCGTTGTCAAAGAAGGTATTGCCGTCGATGTAGACCGTTTCGATCGCGGCCTGGAGACCCGTGCCGTTGCTGACGACCCACGAGTTGATCATCGAGAGCTTGAGCGGCTGCCACTCCAGAGTGGTCGCGAGCGCGGCGTTGTTCGCGATGAGCGTGTTCTCGAACCGCAACTCGCTGCAGAAGAGGGGGCCCACGAGGTCCGCCTGGCTCCCGCCCACCGCGGTGTTCCAGGCGAGCGTGCTCGACCTGAAGCGGACATTGCCATCCACGCAATTGAAGACATCTCCATTGGACGTGAAGATGGAGTCGAGCACGTCGAGGGAGTGGTAATACAAGAATGCAGCATGCTCATTGTGGGTGAAGACCGAAGCCCTCACGTCGAACGAGCCGCTGGACATCTCGACCTCGCCGGTCAGCCCGGTGCCGTTCCCGCTCACGAAGCACTCCGTGATGAGGAAGCGCGTGGAGCTCCGGTTCACGACGGCGAACCCGTTGCCGAGGAGGGCGAGCTTGTGCAGCCGCAGCTGGCCGGTCCCCGGCTGGCTCACGATCCCGATGAAGAAGCCGCGAACGGTGCCGTTGCGCACCATGCTGTTGGCCTCGACCAGGATCCCCCTCGAACTCAATGGCTCCGGACCGGTGCGGCGGACGGTGTGTCCGCCCAGATCGAGGACGATGCCATCGCCGGCGACCCGGAGCGCGAAGGGGGCCGTGGCCGGGCAGTCGAGATCGTGCGTGAGCTTCGTGTGTTGGGTGAGGGTGTCACCGCAATGGACGTCGCCGCCTCCGGGGTTGAACGCAACCTGGGCATCCACGGCGGACCGCACCGGGTCACTGGCCAGGGCGGTGGGCACTCCCGTCAGCAATGTGACGAGGGTCACGGCGACCACGACTCCGCGAGTCTGCTGCATGCTGCCTCCCTGGACCGGAGGCTTCCGGCCACTGGCGGAGATGCTAGCCACAGTGCTTCGGGTGGCTCCTCCCCCCGGCGGGGGCAGTGCGTCCGCCGGGGCGTGACAGTCCGACCGCGCGGGAGGGATGGGCGGCAGGCGCCTCTCCAGTACGGACGTCCGCGCTCACGTGTCCAGGAGAGGCCCGCGGCGGAGCGGAGCGTTCAGGTGGGGCCGTACAGCTCCGCCGTCGCGAGGTCGGTGTGGGTCTGATCGTCGATGCCCCCCGTGACGAGCACCCTGCCGTCGGGAAGCAGCGCCGCCGTGTGGTTGAAGCGGGCTTGCGCCATGGAGCCGGCCGCACTCCAGGTGCCCGAGGCCGGGTCGTACAGCTCGGACGTCCGGTCGGGAACGCCCTCGGTGTAGGTGCCCCCGGCGACGAGGACCTTGCCGCCGGGCAGCAGCGTCGCGGTGTGGCCGGCACGGGCCCTGGCCAGGGTGCCCGTCACGCTCCAGGTGCCCGTGGCCGGGTCGTACAGCTCCGCCACCAGGCCGCCCACGGTGAGGACCTTGCCGTTGGGCAGCAGCGTCGCGGTGTGACGGGGGATCGCGGTGCTCATGGACCCCGTCGCGCTCCAGGTGCCCGTGGCCGGGTCGTACAGCTCCGCCGTCGCGATATTGACGGTGCCGTCGTGCCCCCCCGCGACGAGGACCTTGCCGTCGGGCAGCAGCGTCGCCGTGTGCTCGGAGCGACGCGTGGCCATGGGGGCGGTCGGGCTCCAGGTGCCCGTGGCCGGGTCGTACAGCTCCGCGCTCGCCAGGGTGCCGTTGTCACCGCCTCCTCCCGTCACGAGCACCTTCCCGTCGGGCAGCAGGGTCGCGGTGTGCAGCCAACGGCCTCTTCTCAGGGAACCGGTCCCACTCCAGGAGCCCGAGGCCGGGTCATACACCTCCGCCGTCGCGAGGATGTCGCTCGCGAGTCCCCCCGCGACCAGCAGCCTGCCATCGTTCAGCAGCGTCGCCGTGTGCTGGGAGCGAGGCTCGGCCAGCGTGCCCGTGGGGGCCCAGGTGCCCGAGGCCGGGTCGTACAGCTCCGCCGTCGCGAGATATCCGAAGATGGAGCTGCTGTAGCCACCCGCGACCATCACCTTGCCGTTGGGCAGCAGCGTCGCCGGGGCCGCGTAGCGTGACGAACTCATGGAGTCCGTCCGGTGCCAGGGGCCCGTCGGGCCGTACAGCTCCGCCGCGCCGTGAACACGGCTGTCATTGAGGCCGCCCGCCACGAGCACCCTGCCGTCCAGCAGCAGCGTCGCGACGTGGAGGTCGCGGGCGGTGAACATGGATTCGGTGGGAGTCCAGGTGCCCGGGCCCGGGTCGTACACCTCCGCTGATGCGAGATAGATGGGAACGCCGTTGATGAACTGGAGTCCTCCGGCGATGAGCACCTTGCCCTCGGGCAGCAGCGTCGCCGTGTGCGAGATGCGAGGCGTGGCGAGGGCGCCGGTCTGGCTCCAGGTGTCCGTGGCCGGGTCGTACAGCTCCGCCGTGGGTTCTCCCACGACGAGCACCCTGCCATCGGGCAGCAGCGTCGCGGTGTGACCGATGAACGCGGCGACCATGGTGCTCGGAGCGCTCCAGGTGCCCGTGGCCGGGTCGTACAGCTGCGACGTCGTACGGGGGACTTCATTGTCGTCCCCGCCCGCGACGAGCACCTTGCCGTCAGGCAGCAGCGTCGCCGTGTGGAAGGCACGACGCGTGGCCATGGGCGCGGTCAGGCTCCAGGTGCCCGTGGCCGGGTCATACACCTCCGCTGTCGCGAGAAAGCCCTGACTGAATCCCCCTGTGACGAGCACCCTGCCATCGGGAAGGCGCGTCGCCGTGTGGCCATAACGCGCTTCCGCCAGGGCGCCCGTTCCGCTCCACACGCCCGTGGCCGGGTCGTACACCTCCGCCGCCGCGAGGACGTCGCCACGGTATCCCCCGGCCACGAGCACCCTGCCGTCGGTCAGGAGCGTGGACGTGTGCTGGTTGCGCCGCTCCGCCATGGAGCCTGTCTGGCACCAGGTGCCCGTGGCCGGGTCATACAGCTCCGCGGTCGCGACGAACTCGAAGAGGTCATCGTTGTAGCCACCCGCGGCGAGCACCTTGCCGCTGGGAAGCAGGGTGGCCGTGAACGCGTAGCGTGACGACGTCATGGAGCCCGTCGTGGCCCAACCCCGCACCGGACAGACCGGAAGGCCCGTCACCGCGAAGCTCCGGATGGCCGTGAGGCCGAAGGCATTCGTCACGGTGACGGTGATGGACGGGGGCGTGCCACCGCTGGCGCAAGGGGGCGCCGTCCAGGTGACGCGGCTGTGCGTGGAGTCGCCGGTCGGCGTGCCCAACGTGCCGGTGCTCGCGTCCCAGGAGAAGGTGAGTGCGGAGCCCTGCGGGTCGCTGGCGGCCACCTCATAGGTGAGCACGTCGCCCGGGTCGGCGGTGTTCGCGGAGCGGTAGGAGCGGAGGATGACGGGCGCCAGGTGCGTGGTGGGCGGCGTGTTGCTGACACACAGGGCGACGGTGCCCGTGGTGTGCCCGCCGCGCCCGTCGGACACGGCGACGGTCAGGCGGCAGTTGTTGCAGGCCCCGGCCGGCACGAGCGAGGGCGTGAATTCGCCGAGGGCGGAGCTTGAGTCGGTCCAGGTGCCCGCGCACGACGCACTCCAGGAATAGGAGAGGTGGTCCCCGTCCAGGTCCGTGGCCAGCGCGAAGACCGTGGTCATCTGCCCGACGGAGAGTTGCGTCGCCGTCGCGGTGATGGAGGACACCTGGGGCGCGCTGTTGAAGAAGATGGACAGTTCGGCCTCACCCTCGCCCTCGGGCAGGACGTTGACGACCAGGAGGGCGCTGGAGGCCAGGCCTCGCGAATCGGTCACCGTCAACGTGAGCGTCTGGAGCCCGGTGGAGGCAGGCGCCGTCCACGAGGTGACGGGCTCGGTGGTCGATGCGAACGTGCCCCCGGTGGCGCTCCACGCGTAGCCGAGCGTGTCACCCGGGTTCGGGTCATGCGCCGAGGCATACAGGGAGACGGTGCCTCCGGCCGCCACGGTGCTTGGGTTCGCCGCTACGAAGTCGATGATGGGCGCTTCGTTCTCGAAGGGCGGCGGGGGATTGAGCTGCTGGAGGGTGATGGCGACGAGGGTCGTCTGGTCCGCGAGGATGGAGATGCCGGAGGCGGAGCCCTCGAAGCGCAACGTGCCCCCGGCATCGAAGGCCTGCGCCAGGAAGGTGCGGTCGGCGCCCGCCGGAATGTTGCCAATGATTCCGCCCCACACCCCGTTCGTGGGCGCGAGCTCCACCGACACGGAGGGAATGCCCGCTCCCCCGGAGGTGACGACGACGCGGGTGATGTCGGATGCGAGGGATTGGTGCGCGGCGACCATGAAGCGCGCCGTCCCCGCCTCCTCGGATGAAGCACCGCAGCCCGCGAACAGCGCTGCCACGAGCACCAGCATCAGGTGCATGCCTGCTCTCTTCATGAACGTCCCCCTCCTTGTCGCGATAGTGATTGGGCGGACTATCCGGGATGGAAGACATTGCCGCCTATGACCCGGGCAGGTGGCCCGCCGTCGCTTGCCGGACGACGGGGGCTCCCTGTCGTCAGTAGGGGGCGGCAGGGGCCTTCACGTCCGCGGAGGTATGCCCTTCCAAATCCAAAGGGCAATCCCATCCCCGGAATCCAACAGACGGCAACGCTTCCGGCCAATGGCCCGAGGGCCGGTGGCGACACCACCCTATCCGCCCCCTCTCAATCCGAGGTGATGGACATGCACGGCTCGAGGTCATGCTGGAAGCTGTTCCTGCTGCTGACGCTGGGTGGGCCGCTGGCGTGCGAAGTCGCTCCGCCCCCGCGCACGTTGCCAATGAAGGCACCCGCGAGCGGGGACACGGACGACGCGAAGTCGCCGGAGACGACCGAGTCCCTCCAGGCGTCGGCCATCTTCGAGGCCACGTTGCGAGAGGAGGCCACGTCGGCGCCCGGCCGCCTGAAGCCCGTGGAGCGGCTCGGCAAGCTGCTCTTCTTCGACCGCCGACTCTCCGAGCCCATGGGCCAGGCCTGTGCCGTCTGTCATGGCCCCGAGGTGGGCTGGACGGGTCCCAGCCTGCTCATCAACCTCACCGGCTCTGTCTATGAAGGCGCCGTGCGCGGGCGCTTTGGCAATCGCAAGCCGCCCTCGTCCGCCTATGCCACGCAGGCTCCCATCCTCCACCGGGTGACGCCAGGACAGCCCGACTTCGTGGGCGGCAACTTCTGGGACGGCCGCGCCACCGGCGAGGAGCTGGGCAACCCCGCCGCGGATCAGGCGCAGGGTCCCTTCCTCAACCCGGTGGAGCAGAACAACCCCAGCGAGGCCGCGGTGGTGGCCAAGGTCTGCGGCGGCCCGTACGGCGACCTCTTCCGGGCCGTCTGGGGCGCCCGCATCTGCGGCGACGTGCCGCTCGCCTATGACAACATCGCGAGGTCCATCGCCGCGTACGAGGGCTCTCGCGAGGTGAACGCCTTCTCCTCGAAGTACGACGCCTACCTCGCGGGCCGCGCGCGGCTCTCTTCGCAGGAGCAGTGGGGCCTGAAGCTCTTCGAGGGCAAGGCGAACTGCGACAACTGCCACACGAGCCAGCGAGGCCCGGGCGGCGAGCCGCCGCTCTTCACCGACTACACCTTCGAGAACCTGGGCGTGCCGCGCAACCTGCTCAATCCCTGGTACTGGCAGCTCCAGTTCAACCCGGACGGGCCCTTCTGGATCGACCTGGGCCTGGGGGGCTTCCTCCAGACGCGCCAGGATTACGCGCCCTCCGCGCGCGCCAACCTGGGCAGGGTCAAGGTTCCCACCCTGCGCAACGTGGACAAGCGCCCCTTCCCTGGCTTCACCAAGGCCTATGCCCACAACGGCTACTTCAAGAGCCTCGAGTCGGTCGTCCACTTCTACAACACGCGCGACGTGCTGCCGGTCTGCACGGGGAGCACGTCTGGGATGCCTGGCGTGGACTGCTGGCCCATGCCGGAGGTGGGGCTGAACATCAACACGCGGGAGCTGGGCAACCTGGGCCTGTCACCCCAGGAGGAGCAGGCCATCGTCGCCTTCCTGCGCACGCTCTCGGACGGCTACTTCCAGTGACGGGCGGGCTCACCGCGCGCGGCGCTGCTGGCGGCTGAAGCGCTGCGCACCCTCGCGGGGGCGCTGCGCTCCGTGTGGCCCGGGGTGGGGAAGTCGAAGGTCAGCGCAGCGCCTTCTGCGAAGTGACGATGCCGTCCGCGTCCGCGTAGAGGTGGTGGCCTGGGGTGAAGGTGACGCCGGCGAAGCGCACCTCCACGTCGCGCTGGCCCTCGTTGCGCTTGCCGCTCTTGAGCGGGTGGGTGCCCAGCGCCTTCACGCCGATGCCGGTGCGACCCACCTCCTCCGCGTCGCGGATGCAGCCGTTGACCACCACGCCCGCCCAGCCGTTCTTCTGGCCCAGGGCCGCGAGCACGTCACCCACCAGCGCGCAGCGGCGGCTGCCTCCACCATCCACCACCAGCACGCGGCCCTGGCCGGGCTCCTCCAATGCCTTGCGCACCAGGGAGTTGTCCTCTGGCGCGCGCACGGTGCTGATGGGTCCAAAGAAACTCTGGCGCCCGCCATAGTCCTGGAATCCCGGCTCGGCGACCTGGAATTGCGGAGTTCCCGAGTGGGCGTCGCAGAGATCCGCCGTCTTGATGTCAGGGGTATCGCTCATGATTCGTAGGATGCACGCGCCGGCCGGGTATGGCTGTGATTGCGCGTGCGGGTCCGCGTGCCTTGACCGTGCAATGTTCGAAATCCTATCGTCCGCGTCTTCCTGAGGGGGAAGTCCATGCAAATGCTGAAGTGGTTGGTGGGCGCGCTCGCGTTGCTGGTGGTCGCGTGTGGTGAGGTTTCTGGAACGTCCACGCCGGTGCTTCGCGACGGCGAGGGCCTGCTGGAGCTGCCGCTGGTGTCGACGTCGGCGGGGCGCAGCTACAAGCTGGTGGGCGCGACGTTCGCCATCACCGGGCCGCAGAACGCGACCATCACGGACACGTCCGCGGAGTCGGTGAGCCTGGCGCTCATGGCCGGGACGTACACCATCCAGATGAACGGTGAATGGCACGTGGAGCGCACGGACGCGCCGGGCGTCACGGTGCCTGTCACGCTGGTGTCGCCGAACCCGATGGCGTTCACGCTGGGCGAGGGTGAGACGCGCCCGGTGCGCTTCCTGTTCAAGGTGCCGGGAGACGGCACCGCGGACGTGGGCATCGGCGTGGACTCGGGCGGGTGGATTTCCGGAACCATCGAGTTCTGGGCCAGCCCTCCGCCGTACGGCTCCTCGAACATCTTCACCGAGCTGGCCGGGAAGAGCATGCCTTTCGTCATCAGCTATGAGTCGTCCACGGTGACGCGCTCGGTTGAGTACGGTTACAAGCGCGTCACTGTCGAGACTGCGCCTGTGACCTTCCAAGTGGGAGGCCCGGTGAGCGCGGCCCTCCAGGAGCAGGTCATCGCCGCCCTTCAGGGCCGTTCGATGAGCTTCTTCATGGAAGCCGCTGGCTCGTCCAACGTTTCTCTGGGCCAGATCGTCCTGGAGAACCTGGAGAGGGGCATCCGGTTCTCGCTCTACCCGTTTGCGCCAAACATGGGTTTGAGCGCGGACGGCTATCCGCTTCTGCAGTCCGCGGACATCATCGGGGGCGCCGCGAGCTTTGACGCCTTGAGCGCTGGGGGCATTGACGGCGAACTCCGCAGCGGCACGTTCGCGCCGCGGTAGCACGCACCACCGCGCGCCGTTCCTTCGTGGAAACGGCGCGCGGCACCGGACTTCCGCCGGGATAGATTCCGGCGGATGACCGACCGAAACACGGGCGACCGGACGCTGGACGCGCTGTTCCAGAACAACCGCCAGTGGGCCGCCTCCATGGTGGAGAAGGACGCCGACTTCTTCCGGAAGATGGCCGGCCACCAGTCGCCCGAGTACCTGTGGATTGGCTGCTCCGACAGCCGCGTGCCGGCCAATCAGATCGTCAACCTGATGCCCGGCGACCTGTTCGTCCACCGCAACATCGCCAACGTCGTCGTGCACACCGACCTCAACGCGCTGTCGGTGTTGCAGTTCGCCATCGACCTCTTGCGCGTGCGGCACATCATCGTCTGCGGCCACTACGGCTGCTCCGGCGTGCGTGCGGCGATGGAGCGCAAGCGGGTGGGGCTGGCGGACAACTGGCTGCGCCACGTGCAGGACGTGCACCAGAAGCACGAGCGGTTCCTGCCGGAATCACTGCCACCCCGCGAGCGGCATGACCGGCTGGGCGAGCTGAACGTCCTGGAGCAGGTGCAGAACGTGTGTCAGACGACCATCGTGCAGGACGCGTGGGAGCGCGGACAGGCGCTCACCGTGCACGGGTGGGTCTACAGCGTGGAGGATGGCCTCCTCCATGACCTGGGCCTGACGCTCAGCGGCCCGGACGAGCTGGCCGCGAAGCTGCCCCAAAGCCTCGCGCGCTACGCGGCGGCACGGTAGGCGCACCGCCGCGAGCCCGTCCGCTCAAGGCCGGATGGCGACCTTGAGCACGCCGTCCTTGCGCTGGCTGAACAGCTCATACGCGTCGCGGATGTCCTTGAGCTGGAAGCGGTGCGTGAAGAGCGGCGTGAGGTCCACGCGCTTCGCGCGCACCACCTCCATCAGGCGCCGCATGCGCTCCTTGCCGCCCGGGCAGAGCGTGGTGACGATGCGGTGGTCCCCCAGCCCCGCGGCGAAGGCGTCGTAGGGCACCTGGAGCTTCCCGGAGTAGATGCCCAGGCTGGACAGCGTGCCGCCCGGGTTGAGTGTGCGCAGCGCGCTCTCGAAGGTCTGCTGCGTGCCCAGCGCCTCGATGGCCACGTCCGCGCCGCCGCCGGTGAGCCGCTTCACCTCCGCCACCACGTCCTGGTTCCGGAAGTCGAGCACCACGTCCGCGCCCAGCTTGCGCGCCATGGCCAGACGCGCTTCGTCCCCGTCCACGCCAATCACCAGCGACGCGCCCATGAGCCGCGCCCCCACGGTGGCGCACAGGCCGATGGGCCCCTGCGCGAACACCACCACCGCGTCCCCAATCCTCACGCCGCCGGACTCCGCGCCGCTGAAGCCCGTGGACGCGATGTCCGCCAGGAGCAGCACCTGTTCGTCCTTCAGCTCGTCCGGAATGGGCGCCAGGTTCGCCTGCGCGAAGGGCACGCGCACGTACTCCGCCTGCACGCCATTCATCGTGTTGCCCAGCCGCCAGCCGCCCAGGGCCTCCAGGCCCTCGCCGTGGCCGCACTGGGACGCGTGCCCGGAGAGACAGCCCCGGCACTGGCCGCACGGCGTGATGGCGCCCACCAGCACGCGCTGCCCCACCTGGTAGCCCGTCACTCCCGGCCCCAGTTCGTCGATGACACCCACCATCTCATGGCCCACGGTGAGGCCCGGCTTCACCGGGTACTCGCCGCGCAGGATGTGCACGTCGGTGCCGCAGATGGTGGTGAGTGTCACCCGGACGATGGCGTCGCCCACGCCTGCCTTGGGCCGCTCCACCTCCTCCATGCCCAGCTTCTGGGGGCCTTGGAACACGGTTGCCTTCATGGCTCACCTCGTCTGTCTTTCAGGTGCGCGGCATGCGCACCGTCACCGCGGGGCGGTCGCTGCGGGCCATCACCTGCTGCGCCACCGAGCCGAGCACCATCCGGCTCACTCCCGTGCGGCCGTGCGTGCCCATGCACACCAGGTCCACGCAGTGGCGTTCGGCCGCCTGGGTGATGACCGCCGCGATGTCGTCGCCCTTGAGCACCGACAGCTCGACCTTGTGGCTGCCGTTGTGTTCCGGGGACGGTACGCGCAGCTCCAGTTGATGCCGCGCCGCTTGGAGCTCCTCGGGCGTCGCCTGCGCGGGCTCCACGTGCAGCAGGTGCACCGTGCCGCCCGGTGGGGTGATGGCGAAGGCGTAGGCGATGGCGCGGTCGCCGGCCTCGCCGAAGTCCGTGGTCGCGAGCACCGAGCGCACCCGGGGAGTCTCCTGCTCCAGCCCCTGCTCCGCCGCGCGCACCGGCACGCTGACCACCGACATGGGCGCCAGCCTCCGCGCGGATTGGGACACGCTCCACAGCTTCGCGAGCGCCCTGCGCTGGTGCGTACCCACCACCAGCAGGTCCACCTGTTCCTCCGTGGCCAGGGCGATGAGGTGGTCCGCGATGCGGCCCAGCCCCGGCTCCAGCCGGGACCGCACCGGCAGGCCCTCCGCGCGCAGGGGCTCCAGCAGCGAGTCGGACTCGCGCTCCAGTGCCTGTCGCAGCTCCGGGGACATGTCCTTGTAGCTGTGCGGGTGCACCAGCCCCAGCCGCTCCGCCTCGCTGCCCACCCAGACGATGCGGCCTCCCACGACCTCCACGGGGCCGACCTTCGCGAGCCGCTTCACCCACTCCCGGGCGACCTCGAAGGGCCTGGAGCGGTCCACGCCCAGCATGAGCCGCAAGGGGCGCTCGCCGCGCGCCCAGGCCTCCAGGCCCGAGCCTTCGCGGACCACCAGGAAGGGGACCTCCAGCAGCTGGGCCATCCGGTCGACCGTGCCCCCCAGGCCCCGGAAGGGCGTGTCCTCGCGCGGCGCCCCGGTCACCACCCACTGGAGGCCGCGCTTCGCCACCAGGTCCCGCAGCTCCTCTTCCGGCTCTCCCGTGAGGAGCACGGAGTCGACCTGGATGCCGGTGGACCGCAACCGGTCGCGTTCGTCGCGCAGCGTGGATTCGGCGGTTTCGCAGATGGCGTCCCCGAAGGTCCGCACCAGGTTCCCGGACAGGACGTGCACGAGGCACAGGGGCACGTTCAGCCGCCGTGCGAGCAGCGCCGCGATGTCACAGGCGCGCCGGGCGTCTTCCGAGAAATTGGTCGCGCAGGCGATGGTCATGGCCCCTCCGTGCAGTCGCCTCTCCAAGCTAGTCACCGCGCAAGCGCGGCATGTCCCACGCGGAAGCAGCGGACGCGGCGCACGCCAGGTCCCTCTCGATGGGCTCACGGGGGCCGGACGCGTTGACGACGCCCATGCAGGACCCCAGCTTCTTCCGGGGGCGTCATGCGAGTCCTGGTTCCGGTCGATCGCCTGCCTCATGGCTGGGAAGATGTGCGCGGTCTGGAGGCGGAAGAGGTGCTGGCGCGCCGCGCGCGCTATGGCCGCAACGACGTGCGAGGCCGGCCTTCCCGCTCCGCGCTCCAGAGCCTGCGCGAGGCCGGAGGCGACCCGATGCTCTGGTTCCTCGTGGGCACGAGCGCCCTCTACTTCGCCCTGGGCGAGCAGGTGAATGCGGTGGTGATGCTGCTGGCACTCGTGCCGCTGCTGGGCATGGACGTCTTCCTGCACCACCGGACCCAGGCCTCCACCGAGGGCCTGCGCGGACGCCTGGCCGAGCGCGCCACGGTGTCGCGCGACGGCCGTGAAACGGAGGTGCCGGCGGAGGACGTGGTGCCGGGAGACCTCATGCGCGTGGAGGCGGGCAGCACGTTCCCCGCGGATGGCCTGGTCGTGCGGGGGCAGGGCCTGCAGTCCGAGGAGTCCTCGCTCACCGGCGAGTCGATGCCCGTGCGCAAGCGGCCGCTGGAGCGCCTCCCGCCCGGGGTGGAGCCGGCGGTGGAGGCGGTGCATTGGGGGCTCGCGGGAACGCGGCTGCTCACCGGGACGGCCTGGGTGCGCGTCGTCCTCACCGGTCCGGAGACCCTGTACGGGAGCATCATCCGCTCGGCGGGGCAGGAGGCCCGGGCACGCACGCCGCTCCAGCACGCGGTGGCGCACCTGGTGGCGGTGCTGGTGGGGGTGGCGGCGGCGCTCTGCGCGGTGCTGGCGCTCGTCCGCCTGCGACAGGGGTTCGGCTGGCTGGACGCGCTCCTGAGCGCGGCGACGCTCGGTGTGGCGGCGCTGCCCGAGGAGTTCCCGGTGGCCCTCACGTTCTTCCTGGGCGCGGGGGTGTACCGGCTGGCCCGGCGGCAGGCGCTGGTGCGGCAGGCCGTCTCGGTCGAGAACATCGGCCGCGTGAGCTGCGTCTGCTCGGACAAGACGGGCACGCTGACCGAGGGGCTCCTGCGGGTGACCCGGCTGCTGCCGTCACCCGGGACCTCGCCGGGGGTGCTGCTGCGGACCGCGGTGCTGGCCTCGCGGGAGGAGGGGAAGGATCCGCTGGACGTGGCGCTGTTGGAGGCGGGAGCGCGGGACCTGCCGGAGCTGCCCGCTCCCACCCGTGAGGCCACCTTCCCGTTCACCGAGGACCGTCAGCGTGAGACGGCGGTGGTGCGGCAGGGGCCCGGGACGCTGCTCGCCGCCGTGAAGGGCGCGCCCGAGCGGGTGCTGGGCCTGTGCACATTGTCCGAGGATGCCCGGCGGGAGTGGGTGCTCCGCCTGGACGCGCTCGCGCGCGAGGGCCTCAAGGTCATCGCGTGCGCGAGCCGGACGCTGGACGCGGCGCACTGGCATGGCGGCGAACCGGAGCGGGGCTTCGACTTCCTGGGGCTCGTGGCGTGCGAGGACCCGGTGCGCGCGGGGGTGGAGGCGGCGGTGCGGGAGTGCCGCGACGCGGGGCTGCGCACGGTGATGGTGACGGGGGACCACCCCCGGACGGCGCTCGCGATCGCCGGGCGGCTGGGGCTGGGGGGCGAACATCCGGTGGTGCTCACGGGAGAGGACCTGGAGGCACGGCTGGCCGACACGGGCAGGGTGCCGCCCGTGGACGTGGTGGCGCGCGCGCTGCCTGCCCAGAAGTACGCGCTGGTGAAGGCGCTCCGGAAGGAGGGCGAGGTGGTGGCCGCCACGGGGGACGGGGTGAACGACGTGCCGGCGCTCCAGGTCGCGGACGTGGGCATCGCCATGGGGGAGCGGGGGACGCGGAGCGCTCGCGAGGCGTCCTCCATCGTGCTGCTGAACGACGACTTCGGCACGCTGGTGCGCGCCATCGCGGAGGGCCGTCAGCTCTTCTCCAACCTCCAGCGCTGCTTCCTCTACCTGCTGCTCATCCACATCCCGCTGGTCGGCACGGCGGCGCTGGTGCCGCTCTGGGGACAGCCGCTCTTGTACCTGCCCATCCACATCGTGTGGCTGGAGCTCATCATCCACCCCACCGCGATGCTGGCCTTCCAGGCGGCCGCGCGGCCCGGGCGGCTCACCCCGCTGCGCGCGAGGCCCGCGGCGCGCTTCTTCTCCTGGCGGGAGTGGACCCTGCTCTCGGCGGTGGGCGGGCTGATGGCGTGCGGGCTCGTCTGGGCCTATGCGCGATGTTTGTCGGAAGGGCACGACATCGAGCGCGCGAGGGCGGTGGCGATGGCCTCGCTCACGCTGGCGAGCGCCACCTTCGCGGCCGTGCTCACAAGGTTGCGGACCCGCACCGCGCGGTGGGTCTGCGCCCTGTCGCTGGGCCTCTCTGTGCTGCTCATCCAGGTGCCCGCGCTGGCCGCGCTCGTGGGGCTGCACCCGCCCACTGCTCGCGACTGGGGCCGGGTCCTCGTCGCCGTCGCCGCCGCGCTGGTGCCCCTGCTCGTCGCGGGGCCTCACGCGCGGGGCGGCCTGCTCCGGGGCCACCGGTGGCGAACCCGCCGGCGCACGCCGGCCCCGGAGACCTCATGACGCACCCGCCTCCCGCCACCCCGTCCGCGCCTTCCGCTCGGAGTGCGCCGCCCTGGTTCGCGAGGGGGCTCGCGGGGGTCGTCGCCGCAGCGAGCGCGTTCGCGGTCCTGCTGGGCGTGCTCGTGGTGGGCGGCTGGGCCCTGTCGCCCACCACGGCCCCGGACCGCCCGTCTCCCTGGGACGGATGGGGCCTGCTCTTCGCGGGAGGCGCGCTCTGGCTGCTCCACGCCCAGGCGGCGCGCGGCGGGCCTCGCGCGGTGGGGCGGGCGCTGGCGACCGGGGTCGTGGTCCTGGGCGTCGCGGAGCTCACCCGGGATGCACCGGGAGGCGGGCTGGGCCTGCTGCTCACGGGGCTGTCGCTCTGGACGTTGCACGTGCGCACGCGCCAGGGCGGGTACCCCGCGCGGTGGCTGGCCGCCTGCGCCGCGCTGCTCGCGGTGTGGGGCCTCGTCGGAGGGGTGTACCAGGGGCACTGGTTCGGGTTGGCCCCCCTGAACACCGTGGTGGGAGCCTCCAGGGCGCCGGGACTCCCCCTGTCGCTGGGCCTGCTGCTGCTGTCGGGAGGGCTGCTCTCGCTCCACCCTGAGCGTGGGCTGACGGGCGTGCTGCTGCGCGAGGACCTCGGGGGGCACTCGGCGCGGCGGCTGCTGTTCGCGGTCCTGCTGCTCGTGCCCGTGGCGGGCGCCGTCCGGCTCCTGGGTGAGCGGCTGGAGCTCTACGGCACCACCGAGGGAGTCACCCTCTTCGTGCTCCTGACGATGGCGGCCTTCCTCGCCGTGGTCCTCTGGAATGCGAACGCCCTCTCCCGTCTGGACGCGAGCCGGCGGCGGGTGGAGCAGTCGCTGCGGCTGTCGGAGGCGCGCTTCGCGGGCATCGTCACCCACGCCGCGGACGCCATCATCTCCATCGACACCGAGCAGCACATCGTCCTGTTCAACGCGAGCGCCGAGCGCATCTTCGGCTACTCCGCGCGGGAGGTGCTGGGCCAGCCGCTGGACATCCTCCTCCCCGAGCATCTCCGGGCCGTCCATGCGGAGCACGTGCGGCGCTTCGCGCAAGGCGCGGCGACGTCCCGGCACATGGGCGAGCGGCTGCCCATCCTCGGGCGGCGCCGGGGAGGCGAGGCGTTCCCGGCGGAGGCCAGCATCATGAAGCTGGACGTGGAGGGCGTGCAGCGGCTCACCGTCATCCTCCGGGACATCAGCGCGCGGCGGAAGGCGGAGGACCTGCTGCGCTTGAGCGAGGAGCGCTTCCGCACCTCGTTCGAGGGCGCGCCCGTTGGCATGGCGCTGGTGGGACTGGATGGCCACTTCCTCCACGTGAACGCGGCGCTCTGCGACCTGGTGGGCTACTCGCGGGACGAGCTGCTCCGCCGGTCGTTCCAGGACCTCACCGCGCCGGAGGACCTGCCGGTGGACGAGCAGAACGCCGAGCGGATGCGCCGGGGGGAGCTGTCCTCCTTCCAGCGGGAGAAGCACTACGTGCGCAAGGACGGCCGCCGCATCGCCATCCTCATCTGGAGCGCGGTGGTGCGTGACACGCGGGGCATGCCGCTCCACTTCATCTCCCAGATGCATGACATCACGGAGCGCCAGGAGCTGGAGCAGGCCTGGCGCTTCCTGGCGGACGTGGGCCCTCGGCTCGCGGCGTCCCTGTCGTCCCGGACGACGCTGGCCACGGTGGCGGCGCTGGCGGTGCCGGCGCTGGCGGACTGGTGCGTGGTGGCCTGCCTGGACGCGAACGGACGCATCCAGCGGGTGGAGCACACGGCCGCGGACGCGGGCACGGAGGCGCGGCTGCGGGCGCTGGACGCGGAGTATGGACCGGAGCTCCTCTTGCCAGCGGCCCTCATCGCCTCCGTGCGGCGCACGGGAAGGCCGGTGTTGTTGCCGGAGGCTCCCCCCGGAATGCTCGACGCGGCGACGTTGGACGCCGGGCACCGGGAGCAGCTGCGCCAGCTGGCGCCGCGCTCGGCCCTCATCCTGCCGCTGCGCAGCCGGGAGCGGAACCTGGGGGTCATCCTCCTCGCGACGTCCAGCGCCGGGCGCCGCTACGGAGCCCGGGAGCAGGCCCAGGCCGAGGAGCTGGCCCGGCGCGCCGCGCTCGCCATCGAAAACGCCGGCCTGTACGAACGGGCCGAGCAGGCCATCCGCATGCGCGAGGAGGTGCTGCGCATCGTGGCGCACGACCTGCGCACCCCGCTCAACGTCATCCAGCTCAGCACGAGGATGCTGGAGAAGCACCTGCCTCCAGACGACGGCGCCCGGCAGCGCCTGGAGGCCCTCCAGAAGTCGGTCCAGCGGGCGAACCGGCTCATCCAGGACCTGCTGGACGTGGCCCGGATGGAAGGTGGAAGCCTGTCGGTGGAGCGCAAGCCGCTGGAGGTGGGGCCGCTCATCCAGGAGGCGCTGGAGCAGCACCGGGGGCTCGCGGAGGCAAGGTCGCTCCTCCTCCAGGCCCACGTGCCGGAGGGCGTGCCCCGCGTCCTGGCGGATCCGGAGCGGCTGTCGCAGATCCTCTCCAACCTCCTGGGCAACGCGCTCAAGTTCACGCCCGAGGGAGGCCGCGTGCTGCTGCGCGTCCAGCCGGAGGCGGGCCAGGTCCGCTTCCTGGTGAGTGACACGGGCCCCGGCATCGCGGCGGAGGACCGGCCGCGCATCTTCGAGCGCTTCTGGCAGGCCGGACCGAAGCGCAAGGAGGGCGCGGGGCTGGGGCTCTCCATCGTGAAGGGGCTGGTGGAGGCCCACGGCGGTCAGGTCGGCGTGGACAGCGCGCCCGGCGTGGGCAGCACGTTCTTCTTCACGCTGCCCGCGGCGGAAGGCGCCCAGGCGCACGCCGGGACGTACGCCTGAGCGTGCCCTACCGGCACAGGGCGGACTCCAGCAGGAGCCGCCGCTCCGCCGCCGCCACGGCCGTCCGGGTCGCGCCGACGGCCGCGGGGTCCACGGAGACGGAGGTGATGCCCGCCCGGACCAGGTGCTCCGCGAAGGCGGGCCGGTTCGACGGGGCCTGGCCGCAGAGGGACGACGTGATGCCCGCCTCGCGGCTGGCCCGGATGATGCGGACGATGGCGTCCAGCACCGCCGCGTCCTCCTCGTCGAAGAGCTCCGCGCACAGCTCCGAGTCCCGGTCCACGCCCAGCATGAGCTGCGTGAGGTCATTGGAGCCGATGGACACGCCGGTGATGCCCATCCGTGCGTACTCGGGGATGCGGTAGACGACGGAGGGCACCTCCGCCATCACCCAGCGCTCCAGCCCGCGGTGGTGTCCCAGCGGGCTCTTCTCCACGGCCTCCAGGCACGCCTCCAGCTCCCACTTCGTCCTCACGAAGGGAATCATCAGGTGCAGGTTGGGCGTCTCGTCCCGCACGCGGGCGAGCACCTCCAGCTCCAGCCGGAACACCTCGGGCTCGCGCAGGTAGCGGTAGCAGCCCCGGAAGCCGATCATCGGGTTGGCCTCGACGGTCTCGAACTCGCCGCCGCCCTCCAGCCCCCGGAACTCGTTCGTGCGGAAGTCCGTGGTCCGGTACACGACCGGGCGGCCCCGGAAGGCGCGGGTGATGGTCAAGAGCGCCTGGGCCATCCGCTCGGCGAATTCGCGGCTGCGCCCCTGGGCGATGAGCTTGCGCGGGTGCACGCCGGCCAGGGCCTCGGTGAGCATGAACTCCGCCCTCAGCAGCCCCACGCCGTCCACCGGGAGCGCCGCCGCCTCCCGGGCCTGTCCCGGCAGGGCCAGGTTCACGTAGAGCCGCGTGCCCAGCGCCTCCGGCCCGCTGGCCTCCCGGAGCTGGGGCCCTGCATTGGGGGAGGGCGGCCCCACCACCGCCACGGAGGGCGCTTCCCGGGCGAGGCCCTCTCGCACGGTGCCGGCGGCGCCATCCACGGTGACCTCCTCCCCATCGCGCAGGACCTTCGTGGCGGTGCGCGTGCCCACCACGCAGGGCTTGCGCAGCTCGCGGCTGACGATGGCCGCGTGGCACGTCATGCCGCCGCTGTCGGTGACGACCGCCGCCGCGCGCCGCAGCGTGGGCACCCAGTCCGGAGACGTCATGGGCGCCACGAGGATTTCACCGGCCTCCAGCTTCGAGCCCTCCCGGGCGTCACGCAGCACCCGCACGCGGCCGGAGGCCACGCCGGGAGACGCGCCCAGCCCGCTCACCCGCGCCCGCTCCGAGGCTACGGCGGCCCCCGGAGCCTCAGGCGCGGCGGCGGACCCCGTCGTCACCGGCCGCGACTGGACCAGATAGAACCGGCCGTCCTGCTCCGCCCACTCGATGTCCTGGGGCGCGCCGTAGTGCCGCTCCACGCGCAGCCCCAGCCGCGCCAGCTCCAGCACCTCCACGTCCGTGAGCACCCGCGCGTGGGCCCGCTCCGGAGGGAGCTCCTCGCGCTTCTCACGGCCCACGCCATCGCGCACGAGCTGGAAGGACTTCAGGCCCACGCGCGTCTCCAGCAGGCGCGGCCCCTCGCGGTCCACGACGTAGGTGTCGGGCTCCACCTGTCCACCCACGACGACCTCTCCCAAACCGAAGGCCCCCTCGATGACGAGGTGCCAGCGGTTTCCGGTGGTGGGCTCCACGGTGAACATGACGCCCGAGCGCGTCGAGTCCACCATGGCCTGCACCACCACGGCGATCTCCGGCACCTCCGTGAGCCCCTGCGCCTTGCGGTAGGCCACCACGCGCGGGCCAAAGGCCGACGCCCAGCACGCACGCACGCGGTCGAGGAGCGCGTCATCGCCCGCCACGTTGGTGAACGACTCGTGCATGCCCGCGAAGGAGGTGGTGGCGGTGTCCTCCGCGGTGGCGGACGAGCGCACCGCCACCGCGGAGCACTCCCGCAGCCGGTGATAGGCGGCGAGGATGGAGGTGTCCAGCCAGTCGGGCAGGGGCGCCTCGAGCACGAGGCCGCGCAGGGACTCCGTGAGCTCGGTGAGCGACCGCGGATCATCTGGATCCACGCGCTCCCACAGCTCGCGCAACCGGGCGCGCACGGGCTCCATCGCCTGATGGAAGGCGGCGGCGGTGATGACGAAGCCCGGGGGCACGGGCAGCCCGGCGCGGGTCAGCTCCCCCAGGTTGGCGCCCTTGCCTCCGGCCTGGGCCACGTCCTCCCGGGACAGGGCGTCGAACCAGAGGATGGACGGGGGCGGGGCCGGTCGGGGTTCCGGTGCCCGGGCAGAAGGCTCTGGGGGAAGGGTCGGATCCATGGTCTTGGGCTCCTCGCGCTCCTTCCAAGCTGGGGCTGGCGCCTTCTGGACGTACACCGTCAGGGGAGCAGGGACACCGCGAGCCTGCCCGTCCCGGCGCGCGGAGGACGCGCCCCGTGCTTATCCGGACGGGGATGGACGATTGGATCCAACGCCATGCGGACCGGGTGAGGACGGCCGAGGAGGCCCTGCGCGCCGTCCTGCCGGGGAGGCGCATCCTCATCGGTTCGGGCGCCGCCGAGCCGGTGACGCTGGTGCGGGCCCTGGTGGACGAGCGCGGCCCCTACCTTTCGGACAACGAGGTGGTGCACCTGCTGACGCTGGGGCCCGCGCCCTACGTGGAGCGCTCGCAGGCCGGGCGCTTCCGCCACGTCGCCTTCTTCATCGGGCCCAACGTGCGGCAGGCCGTGCAGGAGGGGCGGGCGGACTTCATGCCGGTGTTCCTCTCCGAAATCCCGGAGCTCATCCGGAGCCGGAAGATCCGCATCGACGTGGCGCTCATCCAGGTCAGCCCTCCGGATGCCCACGGCTACGTCAGCCTGGGCGTCTCCGTGGACATCGTGCGCGCCGCGGTGGACGCGGCCTCGCTCATCATCGCGGAGGTCAACCCGAACATGCCGCGCACGCACGGGGACTCGTTCCTGGACGTGCGCCGCATCCACCACCTGGTGCCGGTGACGCTCCCGTTGTTGGAGGTCCATCCCGAGCCACCCGACGCGGTGTCCCGGAGCATCGGGGCGCACGTCGCCCGGCTCATCCCGGACGGCGCCACGTTGCAGTCGGGCATCGGGAGGATCCCGGACGCGGTCCTGGCGGAGTTGGTGAACCACCACGACCTGGGTATCCACACGGAGATGCTCTCCGACGGCGTCATGCACCTGGTGGAGGCGGGCGTCATCACCGGACGAAGGAAGACGGTGCTCGCGGGCAAGCTCGTCACGTCGTTCATCATGGGCAGCCAGCGGCTCTACGCCTGGGCGCATGACCACCCGGCCATCGAGATGCGGCCGAGCGACGACACGAACGACCCGGCGGTGGTGGCGCGCAACGCCCGGATGGTCGCCATCAACTCCGCCCTGGCGGTGGACCTCACCGGCCAGGTGGCGGCCGACACGCTGGGCGGGTGCTTCTACTCCGGCATCGGCGGGCAGGTGGATTTCATCCGGGGCGCGAGCCGCAGTCCCGGAGGCCGGGCCATCATCGCGCTCCCCTCCACGGCGCAGGGAGGCACGGTGAGCCGCATCCAACTGGCGCTGGAGCCCGGCACCGGCGTGGTGACGAGCCGGGGGGACGTCCACTCCGTCGTCACGGAGTACGGCGTCGCGGAGCTCTGGGGGAAGAGCATCCGTGAGCGCGCGCTCGCGCTCATCAACGTCGCCCACCCGGACTTCCGGGCGGAGCTTCTGGCCGCGGCCAAGGGACGCCGCTGGGTGCTGCCGGACCAGGTGGTCCCCCACGCGCGCTACCCCTGGGCGGAGGAGCGGCTGGAGCACACGCTGTCGCACGACGCGCTGGTCGTCCGCGCGGCCCGCATCACCGACGAGCGCGCCCTGCAGGACCTGCTGTACGGCCTGTCGCGCGAGAGCTGCTACCGGCGCTTCATGGGCTTCAAGAAGGAGCACCCGCACGAGGAGATCCAACGGCTGGTGGACCTGGACTTCGAGCACGACATGGCCCTGGTCGCATGTCCGCCCGGCACGGAGGAGGTGGTGGGCGTGGTGCACTACATCGTGGACCCGGCGACGCGCCTGGCGGACGTGTCCTTCGTGGTCCGCGACGACTGGCAGGGGCGTGGCGTGGGGACGGTGCTGATGCGGCGCATCCGCGAGGCCGCCATGGCCCGGGGCATCCCCGGCTTCCAGGCGGATGTCCTGGTGACGAACACCTCCATGCTGGACGTCTTCCACGAAAGCGGCCTGCCCGTGCGCAGCCGCCGCGAGGACGGCATGTACCACCTGGAGCTGCTCTTCCCGGAGGCGCCCGCGCCGCCGGCCCCCGCACCCGGGTGAGGGGCCGCGCGCCGCCTGCCCCTGCCCGGAGCTCTTGCGCACTCCGCCGCCAGCCCCAACCGTTCCACGCAAGGGGGGCGCCCTCGCGGGCAGCGGGGCCTGCGAAGCCCCTTGGGGGGCGTCATGGCCATCGTCGTCGGCACGGATTTCTCCGACCATGCCCGGGAGGCCGTCCGCGTCGCGGCAGCCATCGCGGAGCGGACGGGCACGCCGCTGGTGCTCGTGCACGCCGCGGAGCCCGGCATGCTCCGGCGCGACTGGCCGGCCGAGCACGGCAGCACCATCACGGAGCTCGAGAAGCGGCTCGCCGCCGAGGCCGACAGGTTGAGCCATCCAGGGCTGTCCGTGGAGCCCCAGGTGCTGCTGGGCATGCCGGACGAGGCGCTGGTCGAGCACGCCGCGAAACTCCAGGCGCGGATGATCATCACGGCGGCCCTGGGCTGGCGCTCGGAGAAGCGCTGGCGGCTGGGCGGCGTCCCGGCGCGCATCGCGCAGCTGTCGCGCTGCCCCTTCCTGATGGTCCGTCTGTCCGAGCCGTTCCTGGACTGGTGCCAGGCAAAGCGCCCGCTGCGGGTCGTCGTGGGTGATGACTTCTCGAACAGCGCGGAGGTCGCGCTGCGCTGGCTTCCGGAGCTGCGCCGGGTGGGGCCGGTCGAGCTGACGGTCGCCCACGTCTACAATCCGGCCACGGAGTACGGACGGCTCGGGTTGTACCGCGCGACCCCGGGGCCCGAGGGCATCGAGGCCATCCTCGAGCGGGACCTGCGGGAGCGCCTGACGCGCATCGGTGAGGCTGGTGCGGAGCTGCGGATGTCCTCCGACCACGGGAACGTGGCGGAGCCGCTCGCCAGGCTCGCGGAGGCGGCGCGTGCGGACCTCCTCCTCCTGGGCAGCCACCAGCGACGGGGACTGCGGCGCGTGCGGCATGGCTCGGTGTCGCTCTCCGCCCTCCAGCTCGCGCCGGTGGCGGCGGTCGCCTGCGTCCCGTCCTGCGCGGCACGGGAGGCCGAAGCGGCCGTGGGCATCCCGTCCATCCAGCGCGTCCTCGTCTCGACGGACTTCTCGCCGCTGGCGAACCAGGCCATCCCCCACGCCCTGTCGCTCCTACCCCGGGGCGGAGAGCTCATCCTGGTGTATGTCATCGAGTCGCCCATCCCCGTCGTCTACGCGGACTTCTGGCCCGCGATGGCCCTGGGCATGGACGACGACGAGGCCGAGCTGCGGCGCCAGCTCGAGGCGCAGGTCCCCAGCGACGCGGCCGGCCGGGGCATCACCGTCCGGACGGAGCTGCTGTCCGGGGTCCACGCCGCGCAGGTGCTCTGCCAGGCGGCGGAGCGGTACGGGGCGGACATCTTCTGCATCAGCTCGCACGGGCGCACGGGTGTTCGCCGCGCGATGCTCGGCTCCGTGGCCCAGGAGGTGGTGGCTCGCAGCCGCCGGCCCGTGCTGGTGATCAAGCACCCCGTGCTGCCGTGATGGTGACGCCATGCTGAAGCCCTTCGAGGTCCACGTGCAGGCCAGCTCGCTGGAGTGCTTCCGGCCAAGGCTCACGGGGTTGGAGTGGGAGGCGCTCCAGGAGAACGCGGAGCAGGCCCGCGAGCGCATGGCGGGCCGCACCTTCTGGAATGTGAACTCCACGGCCCGGGGTGGAGGCGTGGCGGAGCTGCTGCCCCGGATGCTCGCCTACGCACGCGGGGCGGGTGTGGACACGCGCTGGATGGTGGTGCAGGGCACGCCCGCCTTCTTCCACGTCACCAAGCGGCTGCACCACGCGCTGCATGGCTCTCCAGGGGACGGCTCGGTCCTGGGGCCCGCCGAGCGCGCCTGCTACGCCGAGGTGCTCCGCGACAACGCGGAGGAGCTGCTCGTCCTGGTGCGGCCGGGGGACGTGGTGCTGCTGCACGACCCCCAGACCGCTGGGCTGGCCCCGACGCTTGCCGCGGCGGGCGCGCGCGTGGTCTGGCGCTGCCACATCGGGAGTGACACGCTCGATGCGGAGGTGGCGCGGGCGTGGGCGTTCCTCGCGCCGGACCTGGCCGCCGCTCGGCTCGCGGTCTTCTCCCGGGCCGCCTACGTGCCGCCCCTGCTCGCGGACCGGTCCGTCGTCATCCCACCCTCCATCGACATCTTCGCGGTGAAGAACCAGCCCATGGCGCCGGAGGTCGCGCACTCCATCCTGGGGCACACGGGGCTCGTGGAGCTGACGCCGGACGCGCCCGAGCCCGTCTTCACCCGGATGGACGGGGTCCCGGCCCGCGTGTCGCGCGGGGCGGACATCGTGCGGCTGGGCGCGGCGCCCGCCCCCGGGACGCCGCTCGTGGTGCAGGTCTCCCGGTGGGACCCCCTGAAGGACCCAGCGGGGGTTCTGCGGGGCTTCGCGCTGCTCCTGCGGGAGTCGCCCGGCCTGCGCGCGGAGCTGGTCCTCGCCGGGCCTTCGGTGACGTCCGTCGCGGATGACCCGGAGGCGGCGGCGACGCTCGAGGCCGTCATCGCCGCGTGGCACGAGCAGCCGCACTTCCTGCGCCAGCGCGTCCACCTGGCGTGCCTGCCCATGGTGGACCCGGATGAGAACGCCGCCATCGTCAACGCGCTCCAGCGCCACGCGGCGGTGGTGGTGCAGAAGAGCCTGCGGGAGGGCTTCGGGCTCACCATCACGGAGGCCATGTGGAAGTCCCGGCCCGTGGTGGCGAGCGCGGTGGGCGGCCTCCAGGACCAGGTCCGCCACGAGGTGGACGGCCTGCTCGTGCGTGACCCCGGGGACCTGGCCGGGTTCGCCGCCGCGGTGCGAAGGCTGCTGGACGATCCCGTCCTCGCGGCCCGCCTGGGGACCCAGGCGCACGAACATGTCCGCACCCGCTTCACCGCCGCCCGCCACCTCACCGACTTCGTGGCCCTGCTCCAGGAACTGGACGTGCGCGCGGAGGCGAGCGACTGACGCCGGACACCCTCAGGTGGCGCTCACGCTCCGGCCCACCTCCCGCCGCCGCGAGCGCAGCCACTTCTCCAGGCCCACGACGGGCAGCACGCACGCGCCCACCAGCACCGACCGCGCGATGTCCCCCAGCGACAGCGGCGCGGAGCCGAAGAGGCGCTGGAAGAAGGGCACGTACATGAACGCGGCCTGGAGCAGCACCAGCGCGGCGATGCCCACGAACACGGTGGGGTTGCTCGCGAAGCCCACCTCGCGCGTGGAGCCCGTCAGCGTGCGGCTCAGCCACAGGTAGAAGATCTGGAAGCTGACCACGGTGTTGACGGCCATGGTGCGCGCCTCGGCCACGGCCTGGTCGTTGGGGACGCCGTGGGTGCCGCCCTGGCGCTTGAACTCCCAGAGGAACAGGCCGATGGCGCCTGCCGCCATCAGCAGCGCGACGAGCCCGGTGCGCATCACCACGAAGTGGCTCAGGACGGGTGTGTCCGGCGCGCGGGGCGGGCGGCGCATGACGTGGCGCTCCTTCGATTCGAAGGCCAGGGGCAGCGCCAGGGTGACGGTGGCCACCAGGTTGATCCACAACAGCTGCGTGGGGCGCATGGCCAGCAGCGGTTCGCGCACGCCGCCGGCCTCCTGAAGGGGAAAGAACGTCACGCCCAGCATGAGGATGAGGGCGAGCCCCAGGTTGGTGGGCAGCACGAAGGCGAGCGACTTGACGAGGTTGTCGTAGACGCGGCGGCCCTCCTCGACGGCGGCGACGATGGTGGCGAAGTTGTCGTCCGTCAGCACCAGGTCCGCGGCCTCGCGGGACACGGCCGTGCCGGTGATGCCCATGGCCACGCCGATGTCCGCCTGCTTGAGCGCGGGCGCGTCGTTGACGCCGTCGCCCGTCATCGCCACCACGTGCCGCTGCGTCTGGAGCGCGCGCACCAGCCGCAGCTTGTGTTCGGGGGCCAGGCGCGCGAACACGTTCGTGTCCTTCACCGCCACGGCCAGCTCCGCGTCGCTCATGCCGGACAGGTGCGCGCCGGTGAGGCCCGGATGTCCCGGGGCGTGGAGGCCCAGTTGAAGACCGATGGCCTCCGCCGTGCCTGGGTGGTCGCCGGTCATCATCTTCACGCGGATGCCGGCGGCGTGGCAGGCCTTCACGGAGGCCACGGCCTCCTCGCGGGGCGGGTCGATCATCCCCTGCAGACCCAGCAGCGCGAAGCCGTCCTCCACGTCCTGGGGCCGCAGCGCGTCCGCGCGGGACATGCGCTTGTGCGCGAAGGCGAGCACGCGCAGCCCCTGCCTCGCCATGCGCTCCACCTCCGCCAGCACGGCGTCCCGGTCCGTCTCCGGTCCGCAGCGGCGCAGCACGACTTCCGGGGCGCCTTTCATGAAGAGCTCGGCGTGCTCCGGGTCGCCCGCGTGGAGCGCGGCCATGAACTGGTGCTCGGATTCGAAGGGGATGGCGTCCAGGCGGGGATGGCGCTCGCGCAGCTCCGTCACGCCCAGGCCCGCCTTCTTCGCGGCGAAGAGCAGCGCGCCTTCCGTGGGGTCGCCCGTCATGCCCCAGCGTCCCTCCCGGGGCTGGAGGTCGGCCTCGTTGCAGAGCACGCCCGCGACGAGCAGCGTGCGCACGTCGTCGGGCGGCACGTCCAGGGGGCGCCCCGCGTGAAGCAGATCTCCCAAGGGGGAGTGGCCCACGCCGGTGAGCGCGTAGTGCCCGCGCCAGGTCCACAGCGCCTGCACGGTCATCTCGTTGCGGGTGAGGGTGCCGGTCTTGTCCGTGCAGATGACGGTGGTGCTGCCCAGGGTCTCCACGGCGGGCAGCTTGCGGATGACGGCGCGGCGGGACGCCATGCGTTGCACGCCAATGGCCAGGGCGATGGTGACGATGGCGGGCAGGCCCTCCGGGATGGCGGCCACGGCCAGGGTGATGGCCACCAGGACGGCGTCGCTGAAGGCATACCCCCGGAACATGCCCACCCCGAGCAGCACGGCGGACAGCACGACGATGCCCGCGCTGATGACGCGGCCCAGCCGGGCCAGCTCCCGCGTGAGCGGCGTGCTCAGGTCCGCGGCCTGCTCCATCAGATGGGAGATGCGGCCCAGCTCCGTGTCGCCGCCGGTGGCGACGACGACGGCGGTGGACGTGCCGGACGTCACCAGCGTGCCGCCGAAGGCAAGGCTCGCCCGGTCCCCCAGCTCCGCGTCCACGGTCACGGCCGCGACGTGCTTGCTCGACGGGACGGATTCACCGGTGAGCGCGGCCTCCTCCACCTGGAAGTTGCGGGAGCGCAAGAGGCGCAGGTCCGCGGGAACGCGGTCCCCCGACGCAAGCTGCACGACGTCACCGGGAACGAGCTCCGCCGCCGGCCGCACCACCAGGTGCCCGTCGCGCAGCACCTGCGCGGTCTCCGGCACCATGTGGTTCAGGGCCTCGATGGCGCGGCCCGCGCGGTACTCCTGCACGAAGCCGATGAGGGTGTTGAGGACCACGACGGCGGCCACGACGAGCCCGTCGGTCACCTTGCCCAGCAGGATGGCCAGGCCCGCGGAAGCGATGAGGACCCAGATGAGCGGGCTGTCGATCTGCCGCCACAGGAGCTTCCACGCGCTGTCTGGCCGCGAGCGCTCCAGCACATTGGGGCCATGGCGCGCGAGCCGTTCCCGGGCCGCTTCCTCTGTCAGCCCCTGGGGCGCGCTGGAGAGCCGCTCCAGCACTGCGTCCGGGAGAAGCGCATGCCAGGGGACGGAAGGCGCGTCGGGGGCGCGAAGCCCTGCCTGCTTCCTCGGCTGTGACGGCTCCTGCATGGCGTGCCTCCCCTGGGGAAGCTGGCAACGGGCAGGGCCGCCCGTCAGCGGGAGGCGGGCCCTGCCGCGCAGGACACCGGGCGCTCCCACGCGCGCCGGTAATCCTGTGCTCAATCCGTCACGCGCTCGAACGACACCCCCAGGTTTCCGATCGCTTCGAGGGCGTTCTTGACGTCTTCCGAGACGATGAACGCAACCTTGAACTTCTTCAGCCGGAAGACCTGGGCGCCCTCGGTCTTCGAAGGGGCGATTCGCAGTCCGTAGATCCAGTTGTACTCCCCTTCGAATTCAGGGGGGTGGGCGCCCTCTTCGTAGTGATGCACCTCCCGGCACCGTGCCTCGTCGATGCAATCAATCACCTGGGTGGCATTGACGACGAAGAACGGGTCGGCTTCTCCCTCGATGGAAACCGGGAAGAGCTGCACGTCACCGGGTGCGAGAGTCCTGAAGACGGTGGCGACGGCTTCGCTGACGATGGGTGTTTCCTCAATCGAAGAGAATACGAAGTCTCGCCTGGTGCCAGGATGTGCGAACCGTGCCTTGAGGGGGCCAGGGTCGGTGAGGATGCGACCATCTACAAACATCCAAGGCTCGTCAAACGACTCACCCGAATCCCGTGTCGGCGTCGCAAGGAGCCACTGGGGTACACCGCCAAGTCTCACCCAATAAAAATACCGTTCCACCTCATCCCTCCCGCTTCACAATGAGACGCCGCAACGGAGAGTCCGACGTCAGAAGCTCGTTGGCTATCTTCGCAAGTTCCTCCATCAAACTGGCCCGACAGGTCTCAGTCGTCCGGCATCGGGTAACCGAACGATTGAGGCGCTGAAGTACCTCTGTATGGTAGCTCTCGGGGTGCGGCCCTTCATGACCCTTGAGCCGTATCTTGTTGGCAGCATCTTCGAGGGTCATCCCGGCCTTCTTGAAGACCTCCTCGCACTTCGGCGTCCAGGGACCGCCAGTAGCATCGGAGATGGGGTTCTTGTTCGTGCGGATGTGATGAACCGGCCCCGTCTCGTCACCGGGAAACCGCCCCTCTCCATACATCGCCAGTGCCGCCGCGGCTCCCGGAGCCAGTGCCACATTCAGCACTCCCGCAGCGGGCAGCGCGATGGAAGTCACGCCGCCATTCAGTGCCTCTCCAAGCTGGAATCCCGCTTCGGCTTGTCCTCGGAGCGCAGCCTGGGGGAATCCCGGGAGCCTGGGGCCCTGGGCCGCCATCGCATTCCTTCCGCCCAGGGCCGCGGTGACGAGCAACACCAGGACACGCGTCCCGTTCGTGCCGAGCACCTTCCCGAAGCGATGGCCGATGTCCTGCAACTCGATGACGCTCGTTGCCGTCCCTGCGTCGTCCCACAGCCGCACGAAGCCCCGGCCCATCTCCCAGACCGGCACCACCCCGAGGTAGGCCACCATCGCCGCGGTCAGTGCCACCGCGATGACCTTCGTGACGGGTTCGGGCAGCGTCATCGTGAGCTGCGTGAGGGCCGCCTCGAACGCATCCTCACTCACCTGGACCGGATCCACATCCAGGGATTCGTGGACCACGTGCCTGCCGTTCCCCACGTCGAGATGGACAACGCGAGTGGTCGCACACCCTCCCATCAAAAGCAGCCACAGGATAAGCCAGACTGATTGCATGGAACTCCCAGAAGCCGGCCCCTCTGGAAATCAGGAGGCGAGGCATCCTCACTTCTGGGTTTTTGGTTTTCAGTGATTTGCTCGATTTACAGGTGGAGAGCGCGCGTTCAGTCGGAAGCGGGGGCAGATCCTCCCACCCCTCGGGACACTCCCGCCGGCTGTCCGCCAGGGCACCTCGGGTGCGACTTCCGCCTGCCTCCCGCGAGGCAATCTCCCTTTGAAATTCAGGGCGCCTTCCCGTAGTTTCCCCCGCGACTTCGAGGAGCGTTGCGAGGCCTTCCCGGCCCCAGGCTCGAAGCCGAATGACCCAACGGCGCTCACCTGAACGCGTTTCTTGCGAGGGTGAGGCGGCCTTTCTTTCCAGGGCACGGCCGCTCCCTTGCCAGCAGGCGCGCCACCTGGATCCGGAGCCACACCATGACCGCGGTTACCCAGAAGCAGAATCAGGACTACGCCATCGCCGACCTCAAGCTCGCCAGCTGGGGCCGCAAGGAGATCCGCATCGCCGAGAGCGAGATGCCCGCGCTCATGGCGATCCGCGAGGAGTACGCGAAGCAGCAGCCGCTCAAGGGCGCTCGCGTCACGGGCTCGCTGCACATGACCATCCAGACGGCCGTGCTGGTGGAGACGCTCCAGGCGCTGGGCGCGCAGGTGCGCTGGGCCTCGTGCAACATCTTCTCCACGCAGGACCACGCCGCCGCCGCGCTGGTGGAGGCCGGCACCCCGGTGTTCGCGCACAAGGGCGAGTCCCTCAAGGAGTACTGGGACTTCACCCACCGCATCTTCGAGTTCGGCCCCGCCGGCAGCGACCACGAGGGTCCGAACATGATCCTCGACGACGGCGGTGACGCCACGCTGCTCATGCACCTGGGCAAGCGCGCGGAGAAGGACCTGTCCGTCATCGCGAACCCCCAGAGCGAGGAGGAGCGCGAGCTGTACGCCTCCATCAAGGCCAAGCTCGCCGAGGACGCCACCTGGTACTCGCGCAAGAGCGCCAAGATCATGGGCGTCACCGAGGAGACGACCACGGGCGTGCACCGCCTCCAGGAGATGTCCGCCAAGGGCACGCTCCTGTTCCGCGCCATCAACGTCAACGACAGCGTGACGAAGAGCAAGTTCGACAACCTCTACGGCTGCCGTGAGTCCCTGGTGGACGGCATCAAGCGCGCCACGGACGTGATGGTGGCCGGGAAGATCGCCGTCGTCGCGGGCTACGGCGACGTGGGCAAGGGCTCCGCGCAGGCCCTGCGCGCGCTGTCCGCCCAGGTGTGGGTGACGGAAATCGACCCCATCTGCGCGCTCCAGGCCGCGATGGAGGGCTACCGCGTCGTGACCATGGATTACGCCGCGGACAAGGCGGACATCTTCGTCACCGCCACGGGCAACAAGTCCGTCATCACCCATGAGCACATGGCCAAGATGAAGGACCAGGCCATCGTCTGCAACATCGGCCACTTCGACAATGAAATCGAGGTCGCCTCCCTGGAGCAGTACAAGTGGGAGGAGATCAAGCCCCAGGTCGACCACATCATCTTCCCGGACAACAAGCGCATCATCCTGCTGGCCAAGGGCCGTCTGGTGAACCTGGGCTGCGGCACCGGTCACCCCAGCTACGTGATGTCCAGCTCCTTCGCGAACCAGACCATCGCGCAGATCGAGCTGTACTCGCACAGCGACAAGTACCAGGTGGGCAAGGTGTACGTGCTGCCCAAGCACCTGGACGAGAAGGTCGCCCGGCTCCAGCTCAAGAAGCTCAACGCCCAGCTCACCGAGCTCACCCCCGAGCAGGCGAACTACATCGGCGTGGAGAAGAGCGGCCCCTACAAGCAGGACACCTACCGCTACTAAGCGGCGCGTCCTGACCTGACACACCCGGGGCACCGTGGGCCTTCAAGAGCCCGCGGTGCCCTTCGTGTTTTCAGAACAGCCGGTTGAGGCCGTTGAGCGCCGCCACGCGGTACGCCTCCGCCATGGTGGGGTAGTTGAAGGTCGTGTTGATGAAGTAGTCGATGCCGTTGCCCGGCCAGTCCTGCGCCATGATGGCCTGGCCGATGTGGATGATTTCGGAGGCGTTGTCCCCGAAGCAGTGGATGCCGAGAATCTCTCGCGTCTCCCGGTGGAACAGCAGCTTCAGCATGCCCACGGTGCGGCCCGTTATCTGCGCGCGCGCCAGGCTCTTGAAGAAGGCGTGGCCCACCTCGTAGGGGACGCCCGCCTGGGTGAGCTCACGCTCGGTGCGGCCCAGGCTGCTGATTTCAGGGCTGGTGTAGATGCCGGTGGGGATGTCCTTCACCAGCTTGTGCTCCATCCGCCCCTCCACGATGTGCGTGGCGGCGAAGCGGCCCTGGTCATAGGAAGCACTCGCCAGGGACGGGGCGCCCACCACGTCACCCACCGCGTAGATGTGGGGCACGGACGTCTGGTAGCCGTCGTTCACCTGGATGCACCCGCGCGAGTCCACCGCGATGCCCAGCGCCTCCAGCCCCAGGTCCTGGCTGTTGCCGGAGCGGCCGTTGGCCCAGAGGAAGACGTCCGCCTTCAGCCGCTTGCCGCTCTTGAGCTGGAGCACCACGCTGTCGTCGTGCGGCTCCACGGAGACCATCTCCTCCTGGTGGCGGATGAGCACGCCCTGTTCCCGCAGGTGGTAGGAGAGGGCGTCTGAGATTTCGTCGTCCAGGAAGGACAGGAGCCGGTCGCGCGTGTTCACCAGGTCCACCTTCACGCCGAGCATCCGGAACATGGAGGCGTACTCGCAGCCGATGACGCCCGCGCCGTAGATGATCATCGACAGCGGGGACTCGCGCAGCTTGAGGATGGTGTCCGAGTCGAAGATGCGCGGGTGGCGGAAGTCCACGCCCGCGGGCCGATAGGGCCTCGAGCCCGTGGCGATGACGAAGGCGTCCGCGTTGAGCAGCTCCACGGAGCCGCGCGGCTCGGTGACTTCCACGGTGTGCGCGTCCCGGAACTTCGCGCGGCCCACCACCAGCTCCACCCGGTTGCGCTCGTAGAAGGTGGTGCGCAGCTGCACCTGCTTGGACACGACGGTGGTCGCCACGCGCATCATGTCCTTGAGCGTGGTGTGGCGGGCCAGCTCCGCCCGCATCTCCGGGTGGTCGTGCTGCACGTCCAACAGCCGCTGGATGGCGTGGCGCAGGGCCTTGGAGGGGATGGTGGCGGTGTGGGTGCAGGCGCCGCCCACCAGGGCTCCCTGCTCCACGGTGCACACCTTGCGGCCGGACTTCACCGCCTTCATCGAAGCCCCTTCACCGCCGGGACCGGAGCCGAGGACCACCACGTCGAACCGCCGAGCGCTCATGGGTCCGGAGTGTTCCCCCAACCCCGTCCCCGAGGGAAGAAATCACCTCGGGGACGGGCACTGCTTCACACATCAGGTTCGCGGGACGGCTTCAGTAGGACGCCTGAAGCGTCAGCCCGGAGTAGTCCGTGTAGCCCTTGATCATCACGTGGTAGACGCCCGCGACGGGGCTGTTGATGAGGCACGACTCCGTGTTGCCGCCCGTCAGGGGGCGGCAGTCGTAGACGGAGTCCTCGGGCTTCGAGCCCTGGCGCACGTACAGGTCCGCGTCGCCCGTGCCGAACATCGTCTGCACGAGCAGCGAGGTCTTCCCGGCCGGCACGGTGATGGTCCAGTAGCGGTACGACCCCTGCGCGCCCGACAGGCCCGTCACCGGGACGTTGTTCGTCAGCGTGCCGGTGCCCGGGTTCCCCGTACCTCCGGTGGTGTAGTAGCCGCGCAGGGCCGCGCCGGTGAGCGTCATGTAGGAGTCCGCGTTGTACACGCGGACATGCCAGGTGCCCGCCGCGGGATTGGTGACGGAGCACGACTGGTTGTTGCCTCCGCCCGTGGTGCCTTTGCAGTCATAGGACGCCAGGGTGGGCGAGCTGCCTCGCTTCGCGTAGAGGTGGGCCATTCCACCGGAGCCGAGGTAGGTGTTGAACGCGAGGCTCGTGACCCCCGACGGGACTTCGAGCGTGTAGTCGCAGGAGAAGGTCCCGGGAGCCGCGCTCAGGCCGTAGGTGGTCGAGTTGTTGGTGATGGGGCTGGTGCTGGTGCAGCCCGGCTGACCGGTGGTCAGGGTGTAGGTGCCCGTGATGGTCGCGCCGGAGAACGTGCTGTAGCCATACATCCGGGCGTAGTAGATGCCGGACGACGTCACCGTGAGGGCGCAGCTCTCCGTGTTGGAGCTGCCGGCCGACTTGCAGTCGTTCGTCGCTGCCGAAGGAGTGCTTCCCCGGAGCACGTACAGGTCGCCGTCGCCGGTGCCTCCGCTGGTGGTGAACTCCACGCGGGTGGCCCCGGTGGGCACAGAGAGCTTGTAGATGCAGGACCAGGCGCCTGCCTCCTGGCCCACGCCGGATGCCGGCACGCCGTTGCTCAGCGTGGTGGTGCTGGTGCAGTCCACGGCCTCGGCCTGGAGCCGCCGCTCCGGCGGCGGGCCCTTCTCCACCACCGGGGCCTGTTCAACGACTTCTCCCGCCGGCGCTTCGATGGCGCCCTCTTCCAGGGCTCCGGTGGGCGTCTCCAGCTCCGCGCCACAGCCCGTCAGCGCGCACGTCAGCCACATCGCCGCCAAAGACTTCAGTCCAAGACGATTCAAGATGTTCCTCGGTTTGTGAGAACGCTTGTCGCCCGGGGCGGCGAAAGCCTGTCGCCGCCAGGCCCGGACAGTACGCAAGCTATCAAGCGTGTCTGACATTCCGCGTGAGGACGGCCCGCACGGAGGGCGCGGGCTGGAAGCTGGAGCCGGGCGGGCTTCTCAGGGCGAGCGGAAGAGGCTCTCGCCGCGGGCCAGGCGCTCGCGGGCCGCTCTCGCGTCCAGCTTGATGATGGCCTTCGGGTCCTCATCCGCCTGCTCCTCCGCGGAGAGGGAATCCCATTCCTCCAGGTCGAGGACCTCTGGAACGACAAGCGTGCGCAGGTCGGGAGGGTTCTGCGATTTGATGACCTTGCGGCCGTTCATCACGTAATGCGTGAGGTGTTTCACATGCAGCTGGGACGCGTCTCCAAAGAGGGTGAGCCACGCGCCGGAGCCGGAGTCGACGACCTCCGCCTCCACCACTCCCGCCGCGTACGTCACGCTGTCCATCGAGGTCGCGACGAGCGTCTCCTTCACGCGCAGCGTCCCGGTGCAGACGAAGGTGAAACCCACGCCGACGAAGAGGTTGCGGCACGTGACATCGCCGAACACGACGAGGACGCCCTCGTCATGCCTGTCGGCTTCCACCAGCACGTTGCCTTCGACGTCCAGGTTCCCCATCACCAGCGTGTAGGCGTTGGGTGGCCGCCAGGGAGCGGCGCCCGTCTCCTTCACCTCCGCGGGCTGGGCCCAGGGCTCCCCCACGTCGAGGGTGAACAGGTCCTCGACGAACTTGCGCAGCGCTTCGGGCGCGGACTGGAGCTGGGGCGGTGCGGTGGGCCTGGGCGGCATGGGCGGTCTTCCTTCCAGTGAGGGGATCCTGGCCTCCTCCTGCCCGGGGGCGGAGGCCGGGGCAACCGCATTCGTCACTCGATGGTGGCGAGGGCCTCCACGCCGTGCTCCTGGCACCAGCGGCGGTACGTCTCCAGCCGCTCCGCGGGGCTCACGCTCTTGAGGACCTGACCGTCGTCGCCCAGGTATTCGATGCCGCCCTTCACGGTGATGTGCAGGACGAGGGGCTCATCGCCCACGACCTGCCAGCTGTCGACGTTGCCGGGCGGCTCATAGACATACGTGCCCGGGCCAATCACCTCGCCGGTGTCGAGCAGCTTGCGGCGCCCGGAGATGTTGAAGGCGTGCGACTCGCCGACGTGGCGGTGCCGGGGGATGAGGGTGCCGGGCTCCAGGCGGAAGAGGTACATCCAGCCGCTGCCGTCGCGGAAGAAGCGCAGCGGCTTGAACGCGAGCCCGGGCCGGCCCATGGGGATCCACGGCATGCGCTCGGAGTCGACGGGGTGGGAGGCGTAGGAGGAATGGGTCATGCCGCAAGGATGGTCCACCGCTGGCCCGGTGACAGGGCCAGGATTGGCGAATTCCATTGGGCCAATCCGTGGGAGGATGCGGCATGGACTTCCATGTGGAGCTCCGAGGGCGCCGGGACCTGGCCGGGCAGATCTACCGGGGGCTGCGCGCGGCCATCCTCGACGGGCGCCTCCGACGCGGGGAGCGGTTGCCGCCCACCCGTGAGCTGGCCCTGCGCCTGGACGTGGCGCGCAACACCGTGGGCGTGGCGTATGAATGGCTCACCGCGGAAGGCCTCATCGCGGGGCGTACGCGAGCAGGGAGCTTCGTCCAGGGAGAGGCGTCCCGGCCGCGTGGCAGGGCAGGGCGGGAAACCCAGGTGCCGCTGCGCGCCCGGGCCTTCTGGCGCTCACTGCCAGACCTGCCAGCGCCGCTGGCCCCCGCCGCGTATGACTTTGGCGTGGGCAGCCCGGACGTCTCGGGCTTCCCCTTCGAGTCCTGGCGCCGGCTGGTGGCGCGCCAGCTGCGGGCCGCCACGGTGTCCGGGGGCTACGTGGACGCTGCCGGGCACCGGGGGTTGCGGGAGGCGGTGGCGCGGCACGTGGGCGTCGCGCGGGGCGTGCGCGCGGAGGCGGACGACGTGTTCATCACCAATGGCGCGCAGCAGGCGCTGGACCTCGTGGGCCGGGTGCTCATCGAGCCGGGGGACTGCGTCGCCATGGAGGAGCCGGGCTATCCGCCCGCGCGGCAGGTGTTCCAGTCGCTGGGCGCGCGCGTCGTGCCCGTGCCGGTGGACGCGGAGGGGCTGGACGTGGCGGCGCTGCCGGACACCGCGCGGCTCGTCTACGTCACGCCGTCGCATCAGTTCCCGCTGGGCATGCCCATGTCGCCCGCGCGCAGGGTGGCGCTGCTGGAGTGGGCGAAGCGGCGCGACGCGGTGGTGATTGAAGACGACTACGACAGCGAGTTCCGCTTTGGCGGCCGGCCCCTGGAGACGTTGCATGGGATGGACCGCTCCGGGCGGGTGCTCTACGTGGGCTCGTTCTCGAAGGTGATGGTCCCCATGCTGCGGATGGGGTTCCTCGTCGCGCCGCCGTCGCTCCAGCGGGAGCTGCGGTGGGCCCGGCGTGTGATGGATTGGCACAGCCCGGTGCCGGAGCAGGCCGCGCTCGCCCGGTTCATCGACAGCGGACTGCTGGCACGGCACATCCGCAAGATGCGGCGGGATTACGAGGCGCGGCACTCGCGCGTGGCGGAAGGGTTGGCGCGTCACTGTGGCGACTGGCTCCAGGTGGTGCCCTCCGTGGCGGGCCTGCACCTGAGCGCGACGTTCCGGCGAGGGGGCGTGGCGTTGGAGCGGGAGACGGTGGCTCGGGCCCGGGCCGCGGGGGTCGGGCTCATCACCCTGTCGCGTTACTTCATGGGGCCGCGCGCGCGGCCAGGGCTGGTGCTGGGGTATGGCGGCATTCCCGCGACACGCATTCCAGAAGGCTTGAAGCGGCTGGGAGCCAGCCTTGCCCATGTGGGATTGACGAGGGATTGAGCAACGCCTGTCACTTCGACAGCCGGGTCGCGTGGCTCGCGGCGAGCTTCCACTGGCCATCGCGGTAGACCCAGGTGTCGGTGAACTGGAAGTCGCCTTCGAACTGCGTCTTGCCGGAGTGGCCCTTGAGGGTGGTGATGCCGGTGACGACAGCGGCGTCGCCGTACAGGCGGATCTTCTGGTGGTGGTTGCGGAAGACCTCGTAGACGGGGTCCTTCTTCGCCACCTCCGCCAGGTTCTGCTCCAGGTCCGTCACCGTGCCCTTGGAGTCGGTGAGCGTGAAGCGCGCGTCCAGGCTCTTGCGCAGCGTGGCGACGTCGGCGGTCTCGAAGGCGCGGCAGAGCGCGGCCTCGACCTTGAGCAGCTCACGCTCGTCCTGCGCGGGGTCCCGGGCTTCCGCGGCGCCCGTGGCGAGGGCGAGAACGGTGGTCAGCGTGGTCTGGAGTTTCATCCGAGGCTCCGTGCGTGAGGAGGGAGGCAGCAGGCTACCGCGCTCAGACAGGGGCCGCGACGCGGACCAGCTGCTTGCCCAGGTTGCGGCCCTGGAACAAGCCGCGCAGGGCGGATGGCGCCTGCTCCAGCCCTTCGGTGATGGTCTCCGCCAGGGCGAACTCACCCCGGGTCGCCCAGGTGGACAGCTCGCGGAAGGCTTCGGGGAAGCGCGGGACGTGGTCCAGGAAGATGAAGCCCTCCATGCGCGCCCGCTGGAAGGCCAGCTGCATGTAATTGCGAGGCATGGCGCCGTAGTCCCGGTCCTTGTAGCCAGAAGAGACGGCGCCGCAGAGCACCACGCGGGCGCGCACCGCCAAATGATCCAGCGCCGCCTCCAGGACGGGCCCGCCCACGTTGTCGAAGAAGACATCCACGCTCTTGGGTGCCAGCGCCTGGAGGCGCGTCCGGACGTCCTCGGACTTGTAGTCAATGCAGGCGTCGAACCGGGCGGCGCGGGTGACCCAGTCGGCTTTATGCGCTCCGCCCGCGATGCCGATGACACGACAGCCCCGAAGCCGTGCGACCTGTCCGGCGATGGAGCCCACGCTGCCTGCCGCGCCGGAGACCAGGACGGTTTCACCTGGGGCCGCGCGGCCCACGTCGGTCACCCCCAATCCACGCGGTCAGCCCGCTGGCGCCGTAGAGGTTCAACATGGCCCTGGGGTCGATGCCGTCCGGCACCTTGTTGAAACCGAAGAGGCCCGCGTCACCGGCCAGCGCGTACTCCTGCCAGCCCGTCATGCCCGTCACCCAGTCGCCCACGGCCAGCCGTTCGGAGCGGGACGCGATGACCTGTCCGACACCTGCCCCGCGCATGACCTCGCCGAGTTCGACGGGACGGATGTAGGTCGCGTGGGGGTTGAGCCACGTGCGCTGGGTGGGTTCGATGGCGAGCCAGGCGACGCGCACCAGTGCTTCGCCGGGACCTGGAGTGGGGATGGACGTCTGGCGCCATTCGAAGCATGTGTCGGAGACTTCATCGTGGGGACGCGACTTCAGCACCCACTGGTGATTCACGTCGTCTCCTTGGTGAAGGCGGGGGCCGCGAGCCTCCGGGCGCAGTCGCGGAGGTCGTCCGGCCAGCTCCGGGTCCACTTGTTGAAGCGAGCGCGGTCGCCCGCGTAGAGCGCGCGGGCGGCCTCCTCGTAGCCCGGTGCATTGCCGGCCATCGTGGTCATGAAGCGGTCCGCGGCGGCCTGGGCGCGGCGGATGCGGTCGGCGTCTCCGCTGTTCGCGCGAGCGGCCTCCACCAGCTTGCGCAGGGCCACGGACGCGCCGCCGGGCTGATCGGACAGCCACTCCCAGTGGCGGGGCAGCAGCGTCACCTCTCGGGCCACCACGCCGAGCTTCGGGCGGCCGGGGCCTCGGGGCTCGGAGGACTCGGCGGCCGGGTCCGGCGCGGGTTGGAGGCGGGCGAGCACCTCCGCCAGTGTGCCGCGCAGGTGGAAGTCCACCGTCCGGCCCGTGGCGTCGTCGAACAGGAGCAGCGATTCATGCTCGCCCGCGTCGAGCGCGCCCTTGGCAGCGGTGACGACCTCGGCCGGTGGGCCGGAGGCAAGGAGGCGCTGGCCGGCGAAGGCGGTCCAGGTGGTGGAAGGCGAAGGCATGCCGGGAATATTACCCGGGTAGAAATGGGCGTCAATTATACCCGGGTAATATGTGCGCGTTGACCGGGATGGCTGGCCGTGGGAGCAGGTCGGTCAGGAGGCGAGGCATGAAGGACGCGAACCGGATTCCCGTCATCGTGGGCGTGGGGCAGATCAACGACCGGCCGGAGGATCCGCTGCGGGGCCTGGACTCGCTGGGCTTGATGGAGGCCGCGCTGCGCGCAGCGGACGCGGATGCGGGCGGTGGCTGGCTCTCCCGGCTGGATTCGCTGGCGGTGGTGGATCAGCTCTCGTTCCGGCAGATGGGGCCGTTGCCGCTCGCGCTGGCGGAGCGCCTGGGTGCACGGCCGCGCCTCCATGAGCAGACGGCGGAGGCCAGCGGCGACAGCCCGGTGCGGCTGCTGCACGAGGCGGCCAATCGCGTTGCCTCCGGAGCCGTGGAGGTCGCGGCGGTCGTGGGCGGTGAGGCGCTGCGCACGGCGGCCCGGCGTGCGGCGCTGGCGGCGGGGGACGCACCCTCGGCGCATAACGCCGCGACCAGCATCGGTGTCCAGGCGCATGCGGCCTACCGGAAGCGCTACGGCCTCAACTCTCCGGTCGACGTCTATCCTCTGTATGAGAATGCCGGCCGCGCTGCGTATGGCCAGACGCTGGCGGAGGCGCAGCGGGAGAGTGGCGAAATCTGGTCGCGGTTCTCGCGGGTCGCGGCGGGCAATCCGGGAGCGTGGCTCCGCGAGCCTTTGTCCGTGGAAGAGATTGTCACGCCCTCTCCGTCCAACCGGCCCATCGCGTTTCCGTATTGGAAGCGGATGGTGGCGAACAGCGCCGTCAACCAGGGCGCGGGGTTCCTCGTCACCAGCCTGGCGAATGCGCTCGCGCGGGGAGTGCCGGAGGAGCGCCTTGTGTACGTGGGGCGGGGAGTGGCGGCGCATGAGCCGGAGGACTTCCTCGCGCGTGATGGCTATGCAAGCTCACCGAGCATGGCCGTGTCGCTGCGCCGCACGCTGGAGCTGAATGGGTTGACCGTCGACATGCTCGACTTCGTGGAGCTCTACAGCTGCTTCCCGTGCGTGCCGAAGATGGCGCGCCGGGTGTTGGGCTGGCCACTGGAGAAGCCCGCCACGGTGTTCGGGGGGCTCACGTTCGGCGGTGGGCCCATCGCCAACTACATGAGCCACGTGGTGGTCAGCATGGTGCAGCGGCTGCGCGAGCAGGGACGCCATGGCCTGCTCTTTGGCAACGGCGGCTTCGCGACGTACAACCACAGCCTCGTGCTCACGCGCGAACCGCCGCCCGCTGGAACGCTGCCCCAGTCCTTCGAGCATCAGGCGGAAGCGGACGCCGCGCGCGGCCCCGTCCCTCCGTTCGTGGAGGACGCCACGGGCCCCGGCCGTATCGAAACGTACACGGTGCTGTACGAACGCGACGGCAGCCCGAGGTTCGGCGTCATCGTCGGACGTGGCGCATCCGGTGAGCGCTTCCTCGCGAAGGTCCCGGCGCAGGACACGGCGGGCATCAACTTCCTATGCGACGGGGAGGAGGAGCCCGTCGGCAGTGAGGGGCACGCCGTCGCCGGCCCCGGCGGGGACATCCTCTGGCGCCGGGTCTAGTATTGATTTCTTGAAATACCGTTATTTCTGAAGCAACCCGTTCAGCTCCACCGCGACAATGGAGCCTGCCCGCCCGTGGAGCGCGCCATTCATCTCGTGATGGCGCGACAGGAAGATGCGGGCTGGAACGGAGCCTGTGGATGCACCCCGCGAATCACAACTGGAAGAGCGCATGGAAGGCCCTGTCACTGGGGCTGCTGGCCGCGTGGATGGGCTGTGGCGGGGAGCCGCTCCAGGAGCCCTTGGACTCGCAGCAGGGGGCGCTCGTGGACGGCTACAACCTCGTCGTCACGGGCGTGAGCCCGACCACAGTGGCTCCGAGCAGTGCCGTCACCTTCAGCGCAACCATCCGGAACACGGGGAACGTCGCGACGCCCGCGGGCATCGTCCACGGTCTCTCCTTCTGGGTGAACGGTACACAGGTGTCGTGGTCGGACACGTACACGAGCTCCATCGAGCCGCAGGGCAGCGTCACGCTCACCGCCAACTCCGGCCCCGCGGGGACGAAGGTGTGGACCGCGCCGGCCACGGCGGGGGCCCACACGCTCCTCGCGCATGTGGATGACATCAACCGCCTGCCGGCGGAGACGAACGAGAGCGATAACCAGTCCAGCTTCCCGCTGAGCGTGACGCCCGCCGCGACCTGCTCGGACCGGGTGCGCAACGGCACCGAGACGGGCGTCGACTGCGGGCCGGACTGTGGCCCCTGTGAGTGGCCGTTCACCGCGGTGCCGCGCACCACGCTCCGGGCGTCGGCGAAGCGGGTGTATGCGCACTGGCACTACTACCCGGTGTCGTTCGACAACGCCAACCCGACGTCCAATGACTACTACGAGCGCGCCTACATCGCGGTGAATGGCGAGAGCGGAAGCCACGCGGCCTACGGCGGCATGATGCGGGAGCGGCCGCTCCCGAGACTTCCCCGCGCGGAGACTGACTGGCGGCTTCGCGACGCGAAGGACGAAATCGAACTCGCGGCGAGGATTGGCATTGATGGCTTCTATCTGAACCTGTGGACCGACAGCGACGTGAACAACGGCGCGGTGTGGACGCGGGCGAAGACGATTGTCGACGCGGCCTCGCAGGCCGGCGGCTTCGACATCATCCCCAACTTCGACATGACGATCCTGGGGACGGGGAGTCAGTCGGGGGACCAGGACCTGATGATTCGCATCCTGGGTCAGCTGAAGGGCTACGCGGCGCTCCTGCGGCGGCCGGATGGGAAGTATGTCGTTGGCCTGTTCAATCCTGCCGCGCAGGGCCGGACGGCGGCGTTCTACGCCACCGTGAAGCAGCGCGCGTCAACGGAGCTGGGCATGAGCCTGTACCTGGTGCCTGTCTTCCTTGGCACGGGGAGCACGGCGCTCTTCGAGGAGTACAAGAACGTAGGGGATGCCTACGCGGGGTGGGGGACGGCCGTCCCGGTGACGACGGCGGGGTACTCCGGGAACCTGAAGACGAAGGCGGCCGGATACGGCAAGTCGTGGATCCACCCGATGAGCAGCCAGGACTACCGGCCCAAGGACAAGGCCTTCTGGGAGGCGCGCAACTCACTGACGCTCCGCTCCATCTGGGAGAATGTAATTGCCGACGGCCTGGACGAAGTCCAGATCGTCACCTGGAACGACCAGCACGAGCACCACAACATCCGGCCGTCGACGGGGAAGCAGTGGCCCGCGTACGACATGACCGCGTATTACATCCAGTGGTTCAAGACGGGCACGCGGCCGACCATCGAGCGCGACGTGCTGTATTACAACCACCGGAACCACAATTCGTCTCTCGTGCCCACGACCCAGACGTCCGCGAACCTCGCGGTGTGCAAGGCAGGGTGCCCGGCGACGAATGAAGTGGAGCTGGTGGGCTTCCTCTCGTCCGCGGGCCGGCTCGAAATCACGCAGGGCACGGCGACCTACGGCGCGGACAAGACGGAGGGCGGCGTGCAGGCCATCCGGACGGCGCTGGCGGTGGGGACGCCGACCTTCCGGCTGAAGCGCTCGGGGGCCACCGTGGTGCAGTTCCAGAGCATGCACCCCATCGTGGGCTCCATCGCGTACCAGGACCTGCTGTACCGCGCCGGGAGCTCGGCCCGCGCGGCGCTCCCGTCCTGCGCGACCTCCTGTGCCAACGCAGAGGCCCGCTGCCGGCTGTGCCCCGGCGAGCCGATGTGGCTGAAGCGCTGAAGACGCTTGAGGGGCGCCGGGCCGCCCGGTGTTCCCTCAACACGGAGCTACCGAGCCCGAATCATCTGCTCGCGCAGTGTTGGCCCTGTCGGACCCAGAACACCGTTCGTTCCACGCGAATCACCAGCTTCGCGGCGGCGAAGAGGGGCGCGACCAGCTAGAGAGGAAGCTCGTTCACGTCTCTTCCGGCAGCTCCAGCGTCCGCGGGTTGATTTCAACGTCTGCCCATTCTCCTGAAGGAAGGCATCCGAGGCTCCTCGGAGACTTGAAACAGGGGATTCTCAAGTGACCTCGGATGGGGCGAGAGGGACCCTTGACGCGAGCGGGCGTAGACTTTGTCTGCATCGATTTTGCCCATCACTGACTCTCCTATTACAGATGTCTCAGGGAGCGCCTTCCATTGCGCCCCACGACGAGTCCCTGAGATTCGTCAAATCCCATCTGGAGGTCATTGATGTCGCAAATACCGACGAGGGTCTCCCTCCGTCCGCTGAATCTGTTTGTCGCTGCATTGGCGCTCGCCCTGGCCGTGGCCTGCGGCACAGAGACGAGCGAGGGCAAAGGCGTGGGCGAGGCAAGCCTTGGAGTCTCCGCCCAGGCCCTGACGGAGAATGACATCAGCCGTGTCACCGTGACGGTGAGCGGCTCCGGAATCACGCCGGACATCTCCCGCAACCTGTTCAAGACGGCCGGACAGTGGAGCGGAACCCTGGGAGGGATTCCCGTGGGCTCCGGCCGCACCTTCCTGGCCCGGGCCTATGACGGCTCCAACACCCTGCTGTACGAGGGGCAGGTCACCGGGGTCACCATCTCCCAGGACTCGACGGCGGCGGTCTTCATCCTGTTGCAGCAGAAGACAGCTCCCACGCCCTTCCGCAACAGCGCCCCGCGCATCAGCTCGCTGGTGGCGTCCTCCACCCAGCTGGAGCCGGGCCAGTCCACCACGCTCTCGGTGACGGCGACGGACGCGGACAACGACACGCTGAGCTACGCCTGGACGGCCACGGCGGGCACCCTGGCCAACGCCACGAAGGCAGGGGCCACCTGGACCGCGCCCACGACCGAGGGGCCCTTCACCCTCAACGTCAGCGTCACGGATGGCAAGGGCGGCCAGGCCGGCTTCTCCCTGGTCATCAACGTGTTGGCCGCCAAGGGCAAGGCCACGGTGACGACGTCCTTCAACACCTGGCCCGTGGTGAGCGAGGTGTCCGTCACCCAGGGTCAGTTGCTGCCCGGTGACAGCACGGGGCTCGACGTGACGGTGGCGGACCCGGATGGCGACCTGCTGACGTTCAGCTGGAGCGACGACTGCGGCGGCAGCTTCAACAACGCCACCGTCAAGAAGCCCACCTGGAAGGCTCCGGCCACCCGGCCGTCCAGTGGCACCTGCACCGTGTCTGTCGCGCCCAATGACGGCCGCGGCGGAAGCACCCAGGGCTCCCTCAGCATCACCATCGGCCTGCCGGACGTCCCCGACGCCGCCCCCGTCATTGACCAGACCTTCCAGTCCGCCAGCACCGTCGAGCCGGGCGGGGTGGTGAACGTGCTCGTGGTGGCGCACGACCCGGAGGGCACCGCCCTGTCCTTCACCTGGAGCGCCAGCGGCGGCACGCTGGGCACCCCGGCCACCTCCGCGTCCCAGAGCGAAGTGCTGTGGACCGCGCCCGCCAGCGGCGGCCCCTTCACCCTCACCGCGGTCGTCATGGACGCGGCCGGAGTGCAGGCGACGCAGAGCTTCACCGTCAGCCTTCCCTAGCCCGCGTTTCCCGTGAACCTCTTGCTCCTTGTGGGAACCCCTTGAATCGACCACACCCATTCCAATCCCTGGCGCTCCTCCCGCTGCTCCTCATGACGCTCGCGGCCTGCGCTCCCGCTCCCGCTCCCGCTCCTTCCCAGGAGGGCTCGGCCGACATCGCCGTCTCGGCCCAGGCCCTCTCGACCTCGGACGTGGCCAGGGTCACCCTCACGGTGAGCGCCGCGGACCTCTCCGCTGACATTGTCGCCAACCTGCAGAATACCGGCGGCCAGTGGAGGGCCGTCCTCGGTGCGATTCCGGCCGGCGCCAACCGCACCTTCCGCGCCCAGGCCTTCGATTCCTCCGACACCCAGGTCTATGAAGGCCAGGCCACCGGCGTCACCATCACCTCGAGCGCCACGGCCGCCGTGGTCATCGTGCTGCAGCAGACGACGGCGCCGACGCCCTTCGTCAACAGCGCGCCCACGATTACCGGCCTCACGGCCTCCACCAGCCGCGTGGACGTGAACGAGTCCGTCACGCTCGCCGTCACCGACACGGACGCGGATGGCGACGCGCGCAGCTACGCCTGGACGGCGAGCGGTGGCACCTTCGTCGACGCGACCACCGCCAGCCCGACGTGGACCGCACCGGCCACGGAGGGAACCTATTCGCTGAACGTGAGCGTGACGGATGGGAAGGGCGGCCAGGCGGGCATCTCCTTGAAGGTCGCCGTGGTGCGTGCCAGGGGCTCGGCGGATGTCGCCGTCGCGTTCAACACCTGGCCCGTGGCGACCCTGGTGACGGGTACTCCGTCCGGCCAGGTGGCTCCTGGGGGGGGCGTGAGCCTGGATGTGGCGGCGGTGGATGCCGACAACGATGTGCTCAGCTACAGCTGGGCGGATGATTGCGGCGGCAGCTTCAGCGCGGCCACGCAGCAGCGTCCAACGTGGACGGCGCCGGCCACGGCCCCCGCGAGCGCGGTGTGCAAGGTGACGGTGAGCTTGAACGATGGACGCGGTGGGAGCACGACGGGCCAGTTGGGCATCAACGTGGGGCTGCCCCAGATTCCCACCCGGCCCCCCGTCATCGATGAGCTCTTCCAATCCACCGACACCGTGGCCGTGAACGGAACGGTGAATCTGGTCGTGAGCGCCTACGACCCCGAGGGTGCGGCGCTCACCTTCACGTGGAGTGCCAGCGGCGGCACGCTGGGAACTCCTGTCACCAGCGCCTCTCGGAGCGAGGTCAACTGGACGGCCCCGTCGCTGGGAGTTTCTTCACTCATCACCCTGGTGATCCAGGATGCGAGCGGACAGAAGACGACCCAGACCTTCTCAATCAACCTGACTGGCGGGACGGTGACGTGCGTCAAGGTCGTCACCTCATACCTGAAGAAGGCGAACCCGTATGGCTACCCCGTCACCGTGAACTACAGCATGGTGGGCGGTGCTGGCGGTGGCATGGGCTTTAACTTCAGGGGCTCCAACGGAGCCACCGCCACAGGGAGCTTCCCACTGGGTTCCGGGAACCTGGAGGTCTTCGTCGGGGGCGGTGGTGGCTGGGGGGCCTACTG
>NZ_RAWN01000398.1:0-2405 GCF_003668895.1 Corallococcus sp. AB045 | reverse complement strand
GCTCCCGCCGCGCGCGCGGCCCCCGCGCCCGCCCCGGCGAGCGCGGGCTCCAGCGCCTCGGACATCCTGGATGAAATCCTCGCGGGCGGCTCGCCCACCAACGAGTGGACCGAGGAGGACCTGGCCCGCCTGCAGACGGTGCAGCAGAACCAGGAGAAGAGCTCCAAGATTCTGCGCGCCCTGCTGGAGCTCGTCTTCGAGAAGGGCGCCGTGCAGCAGCGCGAGCTGGCCGCGCGCATGCGCGTCTGACCCTGTCTTGTTTTGTTTCAGCCCACCTCGCGCAGCTCGCGCGCGGTGAGCCCCAGCAGCGTGAGGATGGTGTCCAGCCCGCCGGCGGAGATGGACGTGTCGGCGGCCTCGCGCAGCTTCGGCTTGGCGCGGAAGGCGATGCCCAGCCCCGCCTTCTCCAGCATCAGCAGGTCATTGGCCCCGTCACCCACGGCGATGACCTGCTCCAGCAGGATGCCCTCCGCTCTCGCCAGCGTCTCCAAGAGCTCCGCCTTGCGGCGCGCGTTGACGATGGTGCCCACGGTGCGGCCGGTGAGCTTCCCGTCCTGGACCTCCAGCGTGTTGGAGTACGCGAAGTCGATGCCCAGCCGCTTCTGGAGCGCCTCGGCCGCCACGGAGAAGCCGCCGCTGATGACCGCGGTGCGGTAGCCCAGGCGCCGGAGCACGCGGATGAGCGTCTCCGCTCCTTCGGTGAGCGGCAGGTTCGCGGCCAGTTCGTGCAGCACGCGCGCGTCCAGCCCGGCGAGCAGCGCCACGCGCTGGCGCAGGGACTCGTCGTAGTCCATCTCCCCGTGCATCGCGCGCTCGGTGATGGCGGCCACCTTCGCGTGGACGCCGTACGCGCGCGCCAGCTCGTCGATGACCTCGATGCGGATGAGCGTGGAGTCCATGTCCATCACCACCATCCGCTTGCCGCGCCGGTAGAGGCTCTCGCGCTGGAGGGCGACGTCGAACGTGGGGCTCGCCATGGACAGCGCCAGCAGCGCGCGCTTGAGCGCCGCCGTGTCGGCATCCGGCGGCAGCGTGACGTGCAGCTCCACCGCCGCGAGCGGCGTCTCGCTCAGCCGGGTGATTCGCTCCACGCGCGCGTTGCCCGCCACCAGCTGTTGCGTCAGCGCATGCACGTCGTGCACGCCCAGCGCCTTGCCCACCGCGGTGACGACGTAGCGCAGCGGCTCCGGCCCCGGCGCTGGAGACGTGATGGCCGGAGGCACCGCGCGCACGTCCACCGTGACGCCCAGCTCCCGGGCCAGCTCGGGGAGCGCCTGGAGGGACTCGCCGCCGGGCAGGCGCACCCAGAGGGCCAGGGTGAGCAGGCCCTGCACCACCACCTGCTCCACGTCGAGCAGCTCCGCGCCTGCTTTCGCGAGCAGGCCGGTGAGGCGGGCGGTGGTGTCGGGGCCGTCCCTGCCGGTGACGGTGAGGAGGACGCTGTCAGAGGGGCGCGTGGACATGGGCGCACCGCAGTCTGACAGGTCTCCGCGGGCACGGGCGAGCCTCGCGAGGAGGCCCGCCTGCCCGGCCTGCGACTACTCCTGCGGATCCGACGACAGGATGAGCGCGCCGCGGTCCAGGTACTCGCGCTCCGGGAAGGCCTTGTAGAAGTCCGCCAGCATCGCGTCCACGTCCGGGTAGCGCTGCTCGCGCCGGTCCTGCGTGGCCTTGTCGAAGAGCTGATCCAACCCGCTGGGCGCCTCCGGGTTCACCTCCGACGGCAGCGGCGAGCGGCGGCCCGGAATCTGACCGGTGAACATCTCGTAGAGCAGGATGCCCAGGGCGTACACGTCCGCGGCGGGACCCGCCTCCTGGACGCCCTTGTTCATCAGCTCCGGCGCCATGTAGACCATGCCGCCCGTGCCCACGAACACCTGGGGCATGCCCTTCGTCGCGTCCACCTCCACCACGCGGCTCATGCCGAAGTCCGCGAGCTTCGCGTTGCCGTACGCGTCGAAGAGGACGTTCTCCGGCTTGATGTTGTGGTGGGTGAGCCCCGCGGCGTGCGCGGCCTTCAGTCCGTACGCCAGCTGCAGGAAGGTGCGCAGCGCGTGCTGCACATCAATGCCCTTGCCGCCGGCCGCCTCCAGCCGCTCCTTCAGGCTGCCGCGCATCAGCTCCACCACGAAGTAGGGCCGCGCCGAGTCCACGTTCTGGTCGAGGATCTGCACCACGGCCGGGTGGCGCACCTGCGCCTGCGCGCACAGCTCCTTCTTCAGGCGCTTGAGCACCTCACCGCGCTGCAGGAAGGAGAAGTAGGCGAAGATGTCCTTCAGCTCCTTGATGCAGATGTCCAGCCCCAGGGCGTTGTAGCGGCCCTTGAAGACCGTCCCCAGCGGCCCCGTGCCAATGGGGTCGAACTTCTGGTAGCGCAGGTCCAGGTCGCTGGAGCCCTTCGCGGC
>NZ_RAWN01000397.1:0-2448 GCF_003668895.1 Corallococcus sp. AB045 | reverse complement strand
CACCCGGCCCCCTCCACATCCCCAATGAGCTGAGGGCCGCCCCGCTGGACTTCAGCCTCGCGGGCGCCAGCCTCACCCCCGTGGTGCACCCGCGCGTCGCCGCCGTGTTCGCGCGCCTGGCGCCGGAGGACGTGCAGCTCATCCCCGTGAACATCGAGGGCCAGCCGGAGCCGTACTTCCTCGTCGTCGCCACGCGCCTCATCCGCTGCGTGGACGAAGCCGCCTGCCTGGAGGTCCTCCGCTACGGCCCCGGCGACGGCGTTCCCGCGCGCGTGGGCCAGTACCGCTCCGTCCGAGGACTCCGCATCGACCCCACCCAGGTGGGCCGCGCCCGCGTGTTCCGCCCCTGGGGCTGGCCCGTCACCCTCGTCGTCTCCGAGGTCGTGAAGGAGGCCCTGGAGAAGGAAGGCATCACCGGCGCTCGCTTCACGCCCATCACGGACACCCAGCACTGAAGACCGGGGTCCGCGAAGGCGGTCCCGCGCCCTACTCCTTCTCGATGTCCCGGTCCCACAGCTGCACGCGGCCGTAGTCCGCGGACAGCCGGCGCACCATCTCCGCCGCCAGCGACACCGAGCGGTGCTTGCCGCCCGTGCACCCCAGCGCCACCGTGAGGTACGCCTTGCCCTCCTTCTGGTAGCGGGGGAACAGGAACCGGCAGAGGTCCACGACCTTCTCGAGGAACTGCTGCGTCTCCTCGCGCTCCAGCACGTACCCGGACACCCTCGGGTTCTTGCCCGTGAGCCCCTTGAGCTCCGGCACGAAGTACGGGTTCGGCAGGAAGCGCACGTCGAACACCAGGTCCGCCTGCGGCGGCACGCCGTACCGGTAGCCGAAGGACATGATGGACAGGCTGGGCCCCGTCGTGGGCTCCGGGCTGAAGCGCCCCTGCACCATGCGCTTCAGGTCGTGCACGTTGAGCGCCGACGAGTCGATGACCTGGTCCGCCATCTCCCGCAGGTCCTTCAGCGCCTCGCGCTCCGCGTGGATGCCCTCCGCCACCGTGCCATCCGGGGCCAGCGGGTGACGGCGGCGCGTCTCGCTGAAGCGGCGCATGAGGCTGTCGTCGCTGGCATCCAGGAAGAGCACGTCCACCTGGTGGCCCGCGCGGCGCACTTCGTCGAGCACGCGGGGGGCGTCCTTGAGGAAGACGCCCTCGCGCGCGTCTATCACCAGCGCCATGCGCTCGATGTGGCCGCCTCCCGCCAGCTCCGTGAGCTTGGGCAGGAGGAGCACCGGCAGGTTGTCGATGCAGAAGAAACCTGCGTCCTCCAGCGCGCGGATGGCGGTGGACTTACCGGAACCTGACATGCCGGTGATGACGATGATCTGCTTCGCGGGGGCGGTCACTCGACCTCTTCTCCCAAGGTGCGGCGCATCGCCCCCTGGGCGATGGCTCGATTGAGGCGCTCGGCGAACTCTCGCGCCGAATGGTGGCCCTGAAGCTTCAACAGTTGGTTGCGCGCGGCCACCTCCACGATGGTGGCCATGTTGCGTCCAGGACGCACGGGGACGACCGACAGGGGGATGTCCACGCCAACAATCTGCAGGTGCTTGTCCTCCACGCCCAGCCGGTCGTACTCCTGGTGCGGATCCCATTCCTGCAGCTCAATCACAAGCTCAATCTTCTTCTGTTCCCGGACGGCGGACACTCCGAAGAGGTCCTTGATGTTGATGATGCCCAGTCCGCGAATCTCCATGTGGTGCTTGATGACCGGATTGCCCGCGCCGTAGACGGCCCCCTTGCGCCGGGTGACGTCCACGATGTCGTCCGCCACCAGCCGGTGGCCGCGCATCACCAGGTCCAGGGCGATTTCGCTCTTGCCGATGCCGCTCTTGCCCAAGAGCAGGATGCCCACGCCGAAGACGTCCATCAGCACGCCGTGCAGGCTGCTGGACTCCGTGAGCGCGTCCTCCAGGAAGCTCTGCACCCGCTGGATGAACTCGCTGGAGAGCAGCGGCGTCTTCATCAGCGAAAGGCCCGCCGCCTCGCAGGCGTCCACCAGCGCGCGCGGCACGTCCAGCGCCTTGGTGACCACCACGCACGACAGGTCCTCTTCGTTGAAGAGCTTGGCCAGCGAGGCGTGCTGCGCGTCCTCCGGCAGGGTGGCCAGATAGGAGATTTCGGTGTTGCCGAAGACCTGGACGCGGTGCGGGTGGAGGTGCTCGGTGAAGCCCGCCAGCGCCAGGCCCGGCTTCTGGATGCGCGAGGAGTCCACCGTGCGCGCCAGCCCCTGGGTGCCCGCCATCAGGGTCAGCCGCAGGTCGTGGCCCTGGTCCTCGAGGAGCTGGGAGATGCGAATGGATTTCATCGTCGGGACCTGGATATCACCCACCGGCCTCCGGAGGTGAACCGCACCGTGTCCGCCGTCCCCCCCGCCTCCCCTACAGCCGCCAACGCCCGGCCCGGAGCGCTGGCGGCTGTAGGGGAGGCGGGGGGGACGGCGG
>NZ_RAWN01000396.1:0-2511 GCF_003668895.1 Corallococcus sp. AB045 | reverse complement strand
CTACCAGCCCCTGCCCGGCCCCTTCGTGCGCCGGGACGCCCAGGGGCGCCCCCTCCAGAACGACGACCCCCGGGACCGCCACGGCTCCGACCGCCGGCTGGGCGGCCGCATGTTCTGGAACGTGCTCCACGCCTTCCGGGCCGGAGAGGACACGGAGGACTCCTCCGTCACCCAGGCCCAGTGGGACCGCATGGTTTTTGGAGCGGTGCTGGCCATGGTGGGCCTGGCCCTGGCGGCCGTCGCGCTCGTCAGCTCCCTCTAGGAGCGACGGGGCGCGTCGAAAGCCTTGGGGTTGGCGCGGCTTGTGCTACGGTGCCGCGCACTTGGCCACCGACGACCTCACACTCGTCAAGCGCGTCCGCAGCGGGGACCAGCGCGCCTTCAAGCTCCTCGTCGAGCGTTACCAGCGCAAGGTGTATGCCGTCGCGCTCGGAATGCTGAAGGACAAGGAGGAGGCGATGGACGTCTCCCAGGAGGCGTTCGTCAAGGTCTACAAGTACCTGGACCACTTCAAGGGCGACGCGTCCTTCTACACGTGGCTCTACCGCATCACGTCCAACATCTGCATCGACGTGCTGCGCAAGCGCCGCGGCGGCGGCGAGCCCGTGGAGTTCGACGAGACGCAGGAAGTGGACCTCTCCGAGGCCCGCATCGGCGCGCTCGGCAGCCGCCTGGGGACCAATCCCCAGAAGAGCGCCCTGCGCAAGGAGCTGGCGGAGAAGATTCAAGAGGCCCTGGCCACGGTGCCGGAGAAGCACCGCGCCATCCTCCTGCTGCGCGAAATCGAGGGAATGTCCTACGAGGACCTGGCCCGCACGCTGGACATCCCCAAGGGCACGGTGATGAGCCGGCTCTTCCACGCGCGCGCCAAGGTGCAGAAAATCCTGGGGGATTATCTGGAGCTGGACGAAGCCAAGAGCGGAGTGGGCAACGAATGAGGATGCCAGAAAGGCCTCCTCGAATATCCGTGGGGCCCGTCGCGTCCCACCGACGAATTCCCACCAGCCCGCAGGGTGAAGAGTATGGCCGGAAATCCCGCGTGTGAGCGTTTCGTACCGCTCCTGTCTCCCTACATCGACGGTGAAGTCGCTCCCGGGGAGCGCGTCAACGTGGAGCGGCACCTGGCCGCCTGCCGGGATTGCACGGGCCGCGCGGCGGACCTGCGCGCTGAGTCCGGGTTGCTCCGGGTCGGCCTGGACATGGCGGTGGACGACGTCGACTTCAAGGACTTCGCCCAGAAGGTCATGGCCCGGGTGACGCCGGAGAAGCCGCCCCTCATCGAGCGGATGCGGCTGGCCCTGTCGGAGATGTTCCTCTACCAGCGCACGGCGATGATTTCGTCGCTGGCCACCGCCGCGGTGGTGATGCTGGTGGCGCTGCCGCTGGTGCTGCGCGACAACGCGCCGGAGGGCTACGCCGCCGAGCGCATGACGGTGAAGTCCATCCAGTCCTACCAGGGCGCCCGCGTGGCCCCGGTGGTGATGGAGACGGAGGGCGGCGGCTCCATCATCTGGATGGTGGACGAGCAGGAGCAGGCCCCGGAGCCCGTGAAGGAGAAGAAGCCGGGCGCGGTGGAGTCCCAGGATTCGAGCGTGGAGCAGGATGGCCAGGGAGGACAGCCGGCGCCGGCTCCGTCCGTCCCGCCCCGGCCCACCGGAGGAGCGCTATGACGAAGCCGACGTGGGCGGTGCTGGCCCTGCTGTTCGCCGTGGGCCTGGTGATGGGGCCGGCGGTCGCCTCCGCCCAGGAGCAGAAGGTGAAGGTGCAGGTGGAGGTGGTGCTGGCCTCCAACAAGGGCACCGCGGTGGAGCCACCCGAGCTCAACAAGATGAAGGAGGCGTTCCAGAAGCAGAACTTCAGCTTCACCTCCTTCAAGCGCATGTCGCTGGACACCGTGGAGGTGGGCGCCCAGAAGCCCACGGAAGTGAAGCTCCCCAACGGGACGAACGCGTCGCTCCAGCTCTTGGGCATGAAGGACGGCAGCGCCACGCTGCGCGTCATCATCCCGAACCAGTCCTCCGTGGAGGTGGAGCTGGGCCGCCAGGGCGCCATGTACCAGAAGGCCGGCAAGCACGTGGGTGGCGAGCTCATCCTCGTCCTGGTGCCGCCGTCGAAGTAGCAGTGTGAGTCGTGCCGGATGCGCGCCGCCCCTGAGGCAGGCGCCGTCCGCGGAATCCCCACCCTGACGCCTGGATGGCCCCCTTCTCCCCGGGCGGCCCCGCGTCAGGGCCCACCTTTCCTGAATCTTCCCGGGTCCTCGCACATCCACCCCTGCGTGGACGGTGTGCTGTCCCAGCGTCGGACAGCTCCGTCCCACGCCTGACGTGCGCCGGGGTGCGCATGGCACCGGGGGGCAGGAAAGAGGGCGGAACTACCTGGAGCCGGGCTGAAAGAAAGACAGTCCTGCCCGGCAAGGCAGGGGTGGTTCGGGCTTTCTTCCCTCGGAAAACGCCGAGTTGAGCGACGGCACGGCAGTTGCTCTTGGGTCTGAGGGCAGGACGGGCGGGACGG
>NZ_RAWN01000395.1:0-2695 GCF_003668895.1 Corallococcus sp. AB045 | reverse complement strand
CGCTCCGGCGCTGCGCCCCTCGCTGCCGCCGCGCCCGCCGCCGCCGCAGGACGACGACAAGACGCCGCCGCCCACGCGCAACCCCTTCGCGGAGCAGGAGGACACCCGCGCGACTCCTGCGTCCGAGCCGCTGGTGCAGGTGTCCGAGGACCTGCTCGCGGAGGCCCCGCCCGCGCGCAACACGCCGCCGCCGCGCCGTCCGCCGCCCGCTCCGGCGCGTCCCGGTACGCCGCCGTCCAACACGCTGCGCGCGGGTGCCACGCCCACGCGCCGTCCGCCGGGTCCTCCTCCACCGCCCTCGGACGACGAGGACGAGGACGACGACCGGCCGAAGACGGAGCTGAACACGTCGGAGAAGACGCAGATCCGCCCGGCGCCGGAGCGTCCGCGCCGGTAGCCGCCGGAAGGCACGGGGACCCTGTCCGGGCTTCCCCGGCCACGGCGACGTGAAACATCCACGCGGGGCGCCCGGCGCCGGACACCGGTGTCACCCCCGGGTGGGTGGGGCCCTGTCCCACCACCCGGGTCAGCGAATCCTGACCTTGCGAGGAGGGCGGGTCAGGGAGAAAGTGCTCCCGTGTTGATCCCCTTCCTCGCCGCGCTCACCCTGGTGGTCGCCCAGGCGCCCGCACCCGCCTCCTCCGCGAAACCCGTCACCGTGTTGCTGGCGCCCACGGACGTGACGCGGGGAACGCCGCGCTACCTCGTTGGAACCGCCCAGGAGCACGTGGCCGAGCAGCTCAAGGCCCGGGGCCTGGAGGTGATCCGCGTGGAGGACGTGACGCGCACGCTGCCGAAGAAGAAGCGCACGGCGATGATGCGCTGCAACCGCACGCAGCCGTCCTGCATCGCGTCGCTGGGCGTGGCGGCGAAGACGGACGTGGTGATGGTGACGGAGATTGGTCCGTACCTGAACGCGTACAAAGCGGGCGTGCGCGTGTACACGGCGCAGGACGGCGCGCCGCTCGTCGAGGAGTCGGTCCCTGGCGTGAGCGAGGACCAGGTGCTGGACGCGCTCAACAAGTCGCTGGACGTGGTGGTGCCGCGCACGCTGCGGGTGCTGCGTCCGGAGCCGGTGGCGCCGCCGGTGACGCCGCCCGTGGCGCAGACGCCCAACGTGACGCCGGGTGTGAAGCAGCCGGTGCCGGGGCCGGACCTGACGCCGGGCGTGCAGCCGCCCACCGAGTTGGGGCTGACGGACACGCCGACAGTGGAGACGCCGGGACGCCGCAAGTGGGCCTGGGTGCCCGCGGCGGGCGGCGTGGTGCTCGCGGGTGTGGGGACGGTGTTCTTCGTGCAGTCGCGCGGGAAGCTCAGCGACCTGAACAACAACGAGTTCCCGACGCTGGAGCAGGCGGAGAAGGTGCGCGACTCCGGCAAGCGCTCGCAGACGATTGGCGTGGTGGGAATTGGCGTTGGCGCGGCGGCCGTCGCGGCGGGCGCGCTGATGTACTTCCTGCCGGTGAAGCAGACGAATGTTCAGCCGTCCGTGACGCTCACGCCGCAGGGTGGCGGCTTGAGCTTCGCCGGGACCTGGCAGTGAGCACGGGGAAAGCCATGCGGAACCTCTGGAAGGTCGGCGCGCTGAGCGCGGTGTTCGGTGCGGTGCTCAGCGTGGGCGGGTGCAGTGATTTCCAAGCGGCCTATGAAAACTGTCAGGGCGAGGGCCGCTGCGGACCGCAGGCGAACGGGGACGGTGGCACGGATGCGGGCGACGCGGGCGACGCCGGTTATGACTGCATCCCCACTGCCGGCCCCGACTACCCCGATGAACTGGGGGTGGACACCGACTGCGACGGCGTGGATGGTGATCCTGCGCTCGGGTACTTCGTGGATCCAGCGGGTGAAGACACGGGTGACAACCGAGGCACTCGGGATGCGCCTCTGAAAACCCTCTCCCGTGCCCTCCAGCTGGTGCAGCAATCGGACGGAGGCCGGAGCAATGTCTACCTCGCCTTGGGCACCTACGCCGAGACCACACCGGTGGAGGTCACCGCGCCCGTGTCCATTCACGGTGGCTACACGCATACCGGGAACAATTGGCTGCGTCCGACCCAGGAGCCCAGCGTCATCCAGTCCGGGCCGTATGCCGTCACGGTGGTGGGTGTGACGGATGGCGGCGTGTTCCTCGACCGGCTCCATGTCATTTCGACCACGGTCGCGACGCCGGGCCATCCCTCCGTAGCGCTGCGTGCCATCAACACCCAGGAGGTTCGGCTTCGCCATTCCATCCTGGAAGCGGGACGCGGCGCCAACGGCTCAGAAGGCCGCCCCGGGGATCGCGGAGGGACGGGCTTCCAAGGGCTCGCAGGCATCGATGGGCTTGCCACCAACAATCCTGTGGGAGGGGATGGAGGAAGCGCGGCCTGTACGCCTTCGTTCGCCGGTGGACCTGGAGGTACTGGTGGCACTGCCAACAGCGGCGGGCTTGGAACCAACGGCCGACCGATCACGGACGGAGGCGTCGGGGGGGCCAAGGGTGCTTCCACTCAGTTGAGCTGCGATGTCGGTGACGATGGCGGCTCATGCACTTGTAGCAATAGTGAGGGAGGCAGGGGAGGCAAGGGCCCGAATGGCTTCCCAGGCATGCCGGGCGATGGCGGCGTGGGCATGGGCGAAGTGCTCCCAGAGGGAAACTGGCAGGTCTCCGCGGCACAAGCGGGTGCCCTGGGGCTGACTGGAAGCAACGGTGGGG